>CAJGDT010000024.1 GCA_904502265.1 uncultured Barnesiella sp.
AAGTCGGCTGCATTGACACTTCCTGTCAGTTTCACCTCGCGTAGTGCGTCAATATCATTTGTTGCGATAACCGATGAGAGGTTGCCTGCTGTAGTGTTATATACACTCATTTCTTGTGCCACTGCCGATAGTGACACGCTGAGCAAGAAAAGGATAATGGTATTCTTGATGTAGTCCATAGCTTATATTGTATCAAAACTGAAACGAGTAGTATAATCGTATGTATCGCCCTCACGCAATAGTGTTGAGGGGAAATGCTGGTGAGAGGGTGTGTCGGGATAAAACTGTGTCTCGAGGCAAAAACCTGTTGTGGGGGCATGAGGCACACCGCATTTACCTTCTGAGTCGCTTTGTAGGTATCCGGCTGAGTAGAATAGTACTGCCGGGAGTGTTGTCTCTACGAGCATGCGTCGTCCGGTGCTCTCCTCGACAACAAGGGCTGCCTGGTGACACTCGCCCGGTTGTCCCAATGGATAACAATGGTTGTATCCTCTGTTCCACTTGAGCTGCTCGTTGTCGAGCATGCGACGCTCGCCTATGGTGTGTGGCGTAGTGAAATCAAAGGGTGTATCTTGTACCGCAACAACCATACCGGTGGGAATAAAGGCTGCTGTGGTATCGAGTATTCTGTCTGAAAAGATTTGTATAAGATGATTATCGACCGATTGTGCCTTGCCCGATAGGTTGAAATAGGCATGGCAAGTCATGTTGACGTGTGTAGGGGCATCGGTCGTTGCCCTATGACGTATGGTTACTTGATGGTCGTCAGTCATGGTATATTCAACGATAGCCTCTACACGACCGGGAAATCCACCTTGTAAATGTGGTGAAGTGAGCATAAATCGCACACCACCGGGTATTTCGCACCATTGCCACACGCAACGATGCCATCCGTCTACTCCGCCATGATTGGTATTTGTGCCATCATTGGCTTCGAGGGGATATGTTGTACCGTCAATCTCTATGGCGGCATTGCGCAGACGATTGGCATATCGGCCTACCGTGCTGCCTATGTAACTCGTATCGTCGAGGTAGCCTTGCAGTGTGTTGTAGCCCAACAAAACATCGGCATATCGACCTTGTGCATCGGGCATATACGCCGACACCCATGTAGCTCCGTAGTTGCTCACTTCGATGTATGCACCATCGGATGCAGTGAGGCGAAAGAGTAATATATCCTCATGTGAGGCATCCCATATACGGCTTTCGAGTTGCATATTCTGAGTCTTTAAGAGAGAAAAGAGAGGTGTCACTATATGACACCTCTCTATAGCTTGTAATGTATTAGAGAACTACCTTAACAACTTGAGTGCCTACTTTAACGATGTAGATACCTTGGAGAGTATTTGCAGTTGCAGTAGCGTTAGCAGCAATGTTGCCTGCTGCAACTTGTACACCGTTGATAGCGTAGATAGCATAGTTTGTAGCATCGCCATCGTTTACAACATAGATGTTGCCATCGAATGCATATACACGAACTGTAGCTGCATTCTCAATTTCCTCAACACTGCTCAAGGGGTTGAGTGTACATGTAGTGAATGCACTTGCTACGTTACCATTGTTGATAGCTTGCACACCGAACTCATAGTCGTTGGCATTCATACCCTTGAATGTGTATGATGTACCGTTGATAAATGAGCCATGGTTAGTAAACTTGAGGTAACCGGTTTCAATGTTGGCAGGAGCAACAGTGATAATCTCACCGCTGAGAATATTCTTAGCATATACGTTGTAGCGGATACCGGCATCGCCAGAGATAGCGTCATAAGCGGGAGTCCAGGTAAGTATCACGTCCTTCTCGTGTTGTGCATAGAATGCTTCTGTCATGTGAGGAGCTGTGTAGGGACGTACGTAAGTATCGTTTTGCATGATGATGTTGAACCAGTTCCAACCTTCGCCTTTGGGGTGTTGTGTAGTGTCATCACCCCAACCATATACATGAACGTCGAGGCGACCATCGTGGTTGAAGTCGAAGATGCTTACACCACCCTCACGTACTGCGGCACCTGAGTGGCTGGCGTCATATGTAAATGTACCATCGCCATTGTTGAGTACAATGTTGGTATATTTGTTAGAACCATCCCATTGGCAGTGAGTAACGATATCGTTGTAACCATCGTTGTTCAAGTCGCCGGCTACCATGTATGCACGGCAAGAAGCCCAACCCCAAGCGCCATCGCCACTATCAGAAAGACCTATTTCGCTATTTGATTTGAATGTAAATGTACGGTCGCCATTGTTCTTGTGCATGAAGATGCCGTTGTCAGTACCGTAGCCCGATACAAAGATATCTTGGTTGCCATCGTTGTCGGCATCCATTACCAAGAGGTTACCATCTTGACATCCGTGCTCAAGAGTTACCATTGTGAAGGTCTTGTCGCCGTTGCTGAAGAATACATTAACCACTTGTTTGCCTACGCTGTCAGAGTAACCACCTGCGATGAAGTCCATGAAGCCATCGTTGTCGAGGTCTGCTACATAAGTACCATTGTTGTTTACTTGCTCGATGGGAGTAGTGTCGGCCACGAATGTACCTTGGTTGTTCCAGAACAACTTGGTCAAGCGCCAGTGGTCATAACCATCAGCGGGTTCGCCACTGAATACCATATCAACCCAACCGTCGTTGTTGAAGTCGCCACATGCTACGCGACCGGGTTGAACCGATCCACCTACGGGGATGTAAACTTTAGCAGCTGCCAATACAGCCGAGTTGGCTTCGTCTTTTTCAAAGCCGGTGCCGTTGAGGTTTTTGTAAAGGCTTACAGTGCTTGTGCCTTTAGCATTGTCTTTGTTGGTGCAAGCTACCATTACAAAATCAAGGTAACCATCGTTGTTGTAGTCAAGCCATTGTACGCCACCGTAGCGGAGGTCGTTGAGGCCATCGAAGATTTTGTTACCATACCATGCGTCGTTATACTCATAGAGGACTGTTTTGTCTTGGCTGGCAAGGAGGAGGTCAAGGTTGCCATCGTTGTTGAAGTCGCCAAATTGACCTGAACCACCTTGAGTCCACTCATACCAAAGTTGTGTGTGGGGATATGTCCAAGTGGGAACAAATTCAGCTACGGCAGGATAACAAGCAGCAAATGCACTTGCAACATTACCATTGTTGATAGCTTGTACACCAAATTCATACTCATCGGCATTCATACCCTTGAAGATATATTGTGTACCATTGAGGAATGAACCATGGTTGGTAAACTTGAGATAACCGGTCTCGATATTGGCGGGAGCAACAGTTACGATAGTACCGGTAGTTTTGTTCTTGGCATAAACGTTGTAGCGAATACCCTTTTCACCGGTGATAGCATCTGTAGAAGCTTCCCATGTAAGTACAACATCACCTTCTACTTGCTCAAATGTTGCATTAGCGGGAACAGTGGGTGCTGAGTATGCAGTAGCTTGAGTAGAGTTTACCATGACGTTGTTATACCAGTTGTTGGCCTCACCATAGGGGCTGTTAGTATTGTCGTCACCCCAACCGTAGGCGTGAACGTCGAGTTTGCCATCGTGGTTGAAGTCGAAGATGCTTACACCACCATCGCGAACAGAGATGTTTGCGTGGCTATCGTCGCGAGTAAATGTACAATCACCGTTGTTGAGCAGGATGTAAGTATATTTGTTTGATCCGTCCCATGCACATTGGGTAACAATGTCGTTGTAACCATCGTTGTTCAAGTCGCCGGCTACCATGTATGCACGGCAAGAAGCCCAACCCCAAGCGCCATCGCCGTTATCGGGGAGACCTATTTCGCTGTTAGACTTGAATGTGAATGTACGGTCGCCATTGTTCTTGAGCATGAAGATGCCGTGGTCAGTACCGTAGCCTGACACGAAGATGTCTTGATTACCGTCGTTGTCAGCATCCATTACCATGAGGTTACCATCTTGACATCCGTGCTCTGCTTGAACCTTAGTAAAGGTCTTGTCGCCATTGCTGAAGAATACATTTACAACTTGTTTGCCTGCAGCGTCGCAGTAACCGCCTGCGATGAAGTCCATGAAGCCGTCGTTGTCGAAGTCGGCAACATAAGTACCGTTGTTGTTTACTTGCTCGATGCTTGCAGTGTCGGCTTCGAATGTGCCTTGGTTGTTCCAGAACAACTTGGTCAAGCGCCAGTGGTCGTAACCGTCGGCAGGCTCGCCGCTGAATACCATGTCAACCCAACCGTCGTTGTTGAAGTCACCACATGCTACGCGACCGGGTTGGATAGAACCACCCACGGGGATGTAAACTTTAGCAGCAGCCAATACAGTCGAGTTGGCTTCGTCTTTTTCAAAACCTGTACCGCTAAGGTTTTTGTAAAGGCTTACAGTGCTTGTTCCTTTAGCATTGTCTTTGTTGGTGCAAGCTACCATTACGAAATCAAGGAAACCATCGTTGTTGTAGTCGAGCCATTGAATACCACCATAACGGAGGTCATTGAGGCTTTCGAAGATTCTGTTACCATACCATGCGTTGTTGTACTCATAGAGGACAGTTTTGTCTTGGTTGGCAAGGAGGAGGTCGAGGTTGTCATCATTGTTGAAGTCACCAAATTGACCTGAACCACCTTGAGTCCATTCCCACTTTAATTGTACGTTGGGATAATCCCAAGCCGGAATGGTTGTTTGGGCTATCGCTGTACCTGCAAATAAACTTGCAATCACAGCCAAAATTGTGGTTTTTTTCATAATTAATTTTTTAATAGGTTTATAGTATTTAGTCTTTATCTTTGAAATTTACATGTAACGCTGTTGCCCTCGGCATCGAGTCCTCGATAGAGGTATGCTCCTGCAGGGAGTGTATTTACATCTACAGCATCGTGAGCGCCTTGCTTGCTTATTATGCACGAGCCACCAATAGTATATATGTAGCTCTCAATCATGTGTGTAGTGCTCTTGGTGCGCACTTCGCCCATGTAGGCATCGTAGTAGCAACGAGTAGCGTTGTAGGGTAATATCTTGGTGCTGCTATCGTCAGGTTTAGGGTATATCTTATACACTACAGCATCCGCGCGAGGTACAATAATCTCGTATGTAGCCGATGCCAATACTTCGTCGCCGGTCCACAACTCACGCACAACATACTCTGTGCCGGTGGTAAGCCCTACACGGTCAAAGTCGAGGTTGGTCTTGATGCGCTTGCTTGTAAAGTTGAGTCCTGCCACGTAAGTAGTATCTTCTACGGTGTACATGTAGAATGTGGGTGCATTATCGCCCTCTATAGCATCTAAGGGGTAGAAAGCCTTGGTTTGATAGGCCATTTGTACCATCTCGTTGTTACCTGCCAAGCGGTGTGCACGTTCCTTGGCACCGGCATCGCCGGCATCGGTAAATTCATCGCCCAGGATAACAATACCGGTGATGTAAGACGAAGTGAAGCGTACACGATTGGTCGATTCGTTCTCGCCCTTCATGACTACGTTGTCGGCATCGTTGTAGGTATAGCAACGGTCGAGCCACCAGCTATATGCTGTTGAGTTGAGTGTATATTCGCTATTGCCCAACGAAGCGTAGGCGTCGCAAGCAATGCGGCGGCTGTGGGCATAGTGTGCAGGGAAGAGTGGTGCGATAGAGAGGTTGATAAACATCTTGTCGCCGATAAGCTCTTTCAAATATTCCATGCCCACGTTGTAGGCTTGTACTCCGGTGTATACGTTCTTGTCGTAATGCACACCCTCGAGTATACCGTGAATCATAAAGTCGAGTTTGATGTACTCATATCCCCAGTCGATAAATTGCTCGAGTTGCTTTTTCATACGAGCTTGGGTTCCGGGGTGAGTGGGGTCGAATGCGGTAGCACCGGTGCGTTTGAGAGGGTTGCCTTTGCTGTCGCGCAACCAGGCATCGGCGTGTTTTGAGCCATCGGGCAGTGTGCCATCGGCCCAGTTGCCCCAATCGACAAAAGGTGTCCAGTAGATACCGGCCTTTTGTCCGTTTTCGCGGCAACGACGCACAAACGCACCATGGTCGCGTATGGCAAAGTTGTCCCAATAAGAGTCAAGTCCGATATATACTACGCTATCCTCGGTGTGGAAACCTACCGACTGCAAGCTGTCGGCAAAGAAATCAGATACATCGGTGGCTTGCTTACGGGTGATTTTTTCTTGTATCACACCCCAGCTGTTCCAACCAAAGGGTTTTGCGCCCCAGAAGGGTAGGCGGGGATGTACAAGTTCGCAGAGGTCGGCGTATGTCTCCATACCACGACGCCAGTCGGTAAAGTAGCCTATCATCACTTTCGATGAATTGACTTCGTTGCCACGTACAGTGCCGTGAGGCTCGTCGTCGCGTGTTCCGGCCTTGCTAATATCGCCATTGCAGATGCTTATCGATGTAAGGCGGTTTTCGCTCTGAGTAGTCATGTTGATACCGGTCTTCCACATGTCGTGTGTGATAGAACCTACCACGAGACCTTGACGGCTGTCGTTGTTGAAGAGAGCCGATACCTCAGACGAGTAGCGATGTGTGTTGCCAAACTTTGTTGTCTCGTAGCGCACCCACTCGTCGTTGTCGAAGGGGACAGAGAGGTGTAGGTTGCTACCGGCTTCGAGTACTTGTGATGTACTGCTACTGCTCACGGGGGCTATCTTGTTTATTGCCAACTCGCTGTTGCTTGTCAATTTTACATCGGTAAGGATGTAGTCACGGTCGCTGTAGATGTAGTAGGTGTGAGTAACAGTGGTAGGATTGCTATTGCCTGTGTTACCCGATACGGCAAGCATTGTACCTGTACCAAACTCATCGCTGAGTGCTTGTTGCTCAACCTTGATATTTGTTAGTGTCGAGAATGCTTGCATGTTGTCATTGAGACCCCATTGAGCTTCGTTGTTGTTTATCAGAGTTTTGCCATCGTAGGCAATTTCTGCTTTACCTGATGTTTCGTTTACACTGACTTGCCATTTACCGGCATTTACTTCTATCTCTTGAGCCACACTCCAAGTGCTGGCAAGAGATGTTACAAGTAATAAAAGTAGATTTCTCGACATAACATTATTATATTAGTACACCGATAGGTACTCAAATACCTATCGGTGTGAGATTAAGTTGCTTATTTTACAAATTTGCATACAACGCTGTTACCTTCGGCGTCGACACCGCGGTAGAAGTATGCACCTGCGGGAAGTGCATTAACATCGACGGTATCGTGAGCGCCTTGCAAGGTAGCAACACATGCGCCACCGATGGTGTATACATAGCTCTCGACCATGTGTGATGCGCCTTTCATACGCACCTCGCCTACCAAACTGTCGTAGTAGCAACGAGTAGCGTCGTTGGGCAAAATCTCTACGCTGTTATCTATGGGTTTGGGGTAAATTTTGAAAATCATAGCATCGGCACGACGTACGTCATCTTCAAACGATTCGGTTGCGATAGACTCTTGACCAGTCCACAACTCACGTACCACGTACTCGTTACCTGTTGTCAAGCCTAAGCGGTCGAAGTCGATAGATATTTCTAAGCGACGACCGGCGTCGTAGTTAAGTGCTGCCACATAAGTAGTGTCGGCTACGGTGTACATGAACATGTTGGGTGCAGGGTGGCCCAAGTTAGCCTCTACAGGGTAGAATGCCTTGGTTTGGTGGGTCATGGCTACCACCTCTTTGTTACCGGCAAGCTCCTCAAGGCGTTCTTTGGTTCCGCTGTCGCTACCCAGTGTAAGGTCATCGCCGAGGATGATAATACCTGTGATGTAGGATGAGGTAAGACGCACGCGGTTGATGCTGAGAGCTTGGCCGCTCAATACTACGTGGTCGGCATCGTTATAGCTGTAGCAGTGGTCAAGCCACCAGCCATAGGCTGTAGAGTTGAGGGTATATTCGGTATCGCCCAGTGACGAGAAGGCGTCGCAAGCGATGCGTCGACCATGAGCATGGTGGGCGGGGAAGAGAGGTGCGATAGAGAGGTTGAGGTAGATGCTATCGCCGGCAAATGAGGCGATGTACTCCATAGCCTTGTTGTAGGCTTGCAAGCCTGTTTGTACACTCTCGTCGTAGTGCTTACCTTCGAGTGCACCGTGTGTCATAAAGTCGAGTTTTACGAACTTGTAGCCCCATTTTTGGTACTTCTCAAACTCGGCTTTGATACGACCCAATGTAGCAGGGTGAGTGGGGTCGAGTGCGATAGCACCGTCGAGCTCTTGGGGGTTACCGTTGCTGTCGCGCAACCAGGCGTCGCCCCATGTGTAGCTACCTGCACCACCCGAGGGCATCATAGCGCTCTCGTTCTTGCCCCAGTCGGCAAAGGGTGTCCAGTAGATACCGGCACGTTGCTCGTTGGCAGTACAATTCTTCACAAACTTGCCGTGGTCGCGCACGCCAAAGTTCTCGTTCCACCACGAGTCGAGGCCTATGTATGTAAGGCCGTCGGCACCCACAAAGCCGGCAGGCTTCAATACCTCGGCAAAGTAGTTCGATACCTCCATGGCATATTGAGGCTTAATGTTGGTCTGCAATGCACCCCAGCTGTTCCATCCGAAGATCTTCTCGCCCTTGAAGGGGAGCTTGGGCGCAACGATAGCGCAAAGGTCACCGTATGTCTCCAATCCACGACGCCAGTCGTTGAAGTAACCAATCATCATTTTCGAAGACTCTACGCGGTTAGCCTTCACAGCACCGTGTTCATCGTTGTCGCGAGTACCGCCCTTGCTTGTTACACCGTTGAATACCAAGAGCGACTTGAGAGTAGTCTCGGCAGTAGTCTTGGCAGTGACACCGGTCTTCCAGGTGTAGTGTTCGATAGAACCTGTAATAAGGCCACGACGGGTGTTGTTGTTGAACAAGGCAGTAACTTCGTAACAAGTGGGGTGCGAGTCGCCAAATTTCTTGGTCTCGTAGCGAGTCCATCCGTCGTTGTCGAAGGGAACGTAGATGAAGTAGTTAGTACCGGCATCGAGAATTTGGGTAGATGCTGTAGAGCGAATAGGTGCGATATAGTTTATTTCCAACTTGCTGTTGCTTTCGAGAACTACATCGGTGAGAACATAATCCTTGTCGCTATATATATAATATGTATGAGTAATCGTAGTTGTGGGAGAGTTGGTAGTCTTACCGCTTACGATAAGTTGTTTACCTGTACCAAACTCATCTTGATAGTCGTTGGTAGAAATAACGATATCGGTGAGAGATGTGAAAGTGGTTTTAGAATTTTTGAGACCCCACTCGGCCTCGTTGCCTGCAACCAAAGTTTCGTTGCCGTAGGCAATAGTAACTTTACCATTGCTTTCGTTGGCTTTAACTTGCCAATTACCTGCCGAAACAACGGTTTCTTGCGCCATCATACCCGATGTGGCAAGAATCATAGAGGAGATAAAAAGAAAAAACTTTCTCATGATTTATGTAATAGAAAAAATGCGTGTGCCGAAAAAATATCAGACCTTAAATGAACATCTATTGTAGTGCCTAAGCTGTAAAAGAAAACTTAGGGCAGCGCGGCTGCGCCGCCCTAAGTAAGTTATATCTATAAGATATTAGAGAACAACTTTAACAACTGCAACGCCGTCAGCAGCAACAACCTCTACAACGTAGATACCTGCGTTGAGGGCAACCTCTACTTGAGCAGCAGCAGCAACTGTACCGGCAGCAACTTGAGCACCGTTTACAGCATATACAGTGTAAGCAGCAGCTTCAACACCACCGTTCATGATGTTGATAACACCGTTCAAAGCGTAAGCAGCTACAGTAGCGCTCTTAACGCTCTCAACAGAGTTGTCGGCATTTGTGTGAGCGAAGAGACCACCACGAGCACCGTTATCAACAGCTTGTACACCAAAATCGTACTCATTAACGCTCATGCCTTTGAAAGTATAAGTAGTAGTGTTCAAGAGAGCTTGTACGCGGTTTACTTTGAGGACACCGGTAGAGATGTTGGCGGGAGTCAAGCAGAATACTTCGCCTGTAGCTTTGTTCTTAGCGTAAACGTTGTAACGGAGAGCAGCCGAGGGAGTAGTATCGTCGGCGGGAGCAGTCCAAGCGAGAACTACGTCGCTACCGTTTTGAGTAGCAGTGAAACCTGTGGGAACAGCGGGAGCTTGGTTAGCAGCAACACCTGTTACGAATGAGAGGTAGTTGGGCCATGTGGGCTCGTCAACGAAAGGCCACTCGGGGTTCTCTGAACCATCTTCCAATGTGGGACCTTCGTTTTGGCCACCGTCACGATAACCGTAAGCGTGGAGTTCCATCAAACCGTCGTTGTTAACGTCAACAATGTTGAGGTCACCACCACGGCACCATGCACGTGCGGGAAGAGCCTCTGTAGCGTCAACGAAAGTCTTGTCACCGTTGCCGAGGTAGATACCGATAGGACCGGCCCAACCAGAAGAAGCAAAGTCAGTGTAACCGTCGTTGTTGATATCGGCGAAAGCGAGTTTAGACTCACGACCCATGAGGTTAGTAGTAGTCTCGTCATACTCAGTCCAAACCTTACCTGTACCGTCGTTTACATAGAGCAATGCACGACCACCCCAAGCGTCGAGGTTACAGTTACGACCTGTCTCGATAAGGTCCATTACACCGTTGTTATCGTAGTCAATGGGGAACATGATACCAGAGTTAGAACCATGACCGAAACCACGGATAGCCTCGAATGTCAAGTCACCCTTGTTGATGTATACAGTAGCTGTGTTAACGTCGTTTGCCTCAGCATCCCAACCTGTAGTAGAGATATCCATCAAACCGTCGTTGTTGAGGTCGGCAACGAAGCAACCACCACCGTTAGTCAAGTAGAACTCGGGGTTGTTGTTTCTTGTGAACGAACCGTTCTTGTCGTTAACCCAGAGAATGGGTGTACGAGTGCTCTCTTGACCTACAGCGTAACCACCACAGAAGAGAATATCGGTGTAACCGTCATTGTTGAAGTCGGCGGGGAACATGATGGTTTGGTTGTGGTCCTCACTCTCACGAGCGTAAGAGATGAATACGTCCTCTTCGAGTTCGAAGATTTCTTCCAAGTAGTAGTCCTCCTCAGGACCGTTGTTGTGATAAGTGAAGAGTACAGCTGTAGAAGCGTCACCTTGAGTCATACAACCGGTAACGATAAGGTCGAGGTTACCATCGTTGTCATAGTCGTACCACATAACGGCAGCACCGTTTACCTTAGCGAAGAGAAGGTCTTCTTGCTCTTCGATTACGTTGGTGAAAGTTTTGTCACCGTTGTTTTTCCACAACATGGGGTCAGCACCGTTACGGAACATGACACAGTCCATGTAACCATCGTTGTTGTAGTCGGCATAGGCAATGTGACCACGCTCACCCATCTCATAGATGAACGAACCATCTTGTTGTACCTCGAATGAAGGCACGACAGCTTCAGCCATTACTGATGCAGCAGAGAATACAGCTGCCATTGCGAGTAATTGTTTTGCTTTCATAAAACAGAATTTAGTTGTTAATAAAAAGGTTGATAATATACGTAAGTTAAAAAGGCAATAGATGCTGTCAGGGTCGTGTTGCCCGGTGGCAACATCTATTGCTTATGAGTTTGTTATCTCAAGCTGGGGTTTTGGTCGGCTGTAGAGATGAACTCGTTTTGAGTAATCTCGGTGTAGGGTACGGGGAAACGCTTGTGGTATTCTTGAATATTACCATTGCTCTTAGCCCACTCGTTGCGCTCCTTAGTGTACTCAAAATATTTGCCTGTACGGATGAGGTCGTAGCGACGCCACATCTCGGCCATCAATTCGCGCATACGCTCGTCGAGGATGTTGGTGCGGAACTCTTCTTGGCTCATGCCTGTGCTCCACTTCTTGTCTTCGGGAAGGTTCCAACCCCAAGCGCGGGCACGGATTTGGTCGTTGATGATACCTACAGCATCGGCTGTGGCACCACACTCGTTGAGAGCCTCGGCATAGAGCATCAAAACGTCGGCATAACGGAGATAGTAAGTGTTTTTACCGCAATCCCAGAAGTTTACGTCCAACTCTACGATACGCTCGTCCTCATACTTCTTGATGTGGGGATCGAGTTGGTCTTCGCCGAAACCAGTAACAACGGCAGCTTTCTTACCGTCCCAGTCGAAGTTGGTGCGAATAGTGGCATTGTAGCGAGTATCGCCATCCTCCCATATACCACCTTGACCCTTGGGGCTGTAGGCATATACAGTGGGGAGAGCTTCGTCGTAACCACCATGGGGGCAACGTTGACCCCAGTCCGATGCAGCACGGCTACCACAATACCATTGCAATTGACACTTGTCGGTAACGTTGTTGTAGTAGTATGTCCATACTGACTCGTTGTCGCAATTTACTGCGGGATCCCAAAGGTCGCTAAAGTTGCTCATCAATGAGAAACCACCATTTTCTACAACGTCTTTGAGCAAGTCTTTGGCCTTGCCATAGTCGCGATACTCGGGAGTCTCGCCAGCCATGTAAATCTTGGCAAGCATCACCTTGGCAGTATATTGAGTAGGAATGCGACCGTCGCCTTGACGCTTGGCGGGCAAGTATTTGGCTGCAGTAGTGTAGAGGTCGACCATGTGTTTGTACACCTCGTTGAGGGGACGACGACCCGACATTTGGATGGTACCATCTTCGTTGATAGTAGTAATAGGCAACTCGCCCCAGTACCATACCATCTCGAAGAGAGCAGTAGCCTCGTAGAAGGCGGCTTGACCGAGGAACATTTGCAAATCAACGTTGGTAGAGTCAGCTTTCAATTTTTCTACCAATACCTTGCTTGCTTGAGCAGCTTGTACGGCGATGGGGAAGCGGAGGTTCCACAATTGAGAGAAGTTGCTATTCTCACTGTTGTAGAGGGGTGAGAAAGTATCGAACGAACCTTTATCGGGGTAGTCGCGCAATTGACATTCGCCAATTTGCAACTCGTCGGTACCGTGGTTGAGGCGCAAACCCTCGCGAGAGTTGCGACATTGACGTAGCTTAGCATACAAGCCATTGAGGTAGTATTGGATATTGTCGTTATCCGAAAGAATTTGCTCAATAGACTTAGAAGTTTGGGGATCTTCAGTAAGGAAGTCATCGGTACATGAAGGCATAGCAGCTACCACCAAAGCCATTGCGCAAATGCTGAATTTCTTGAATATTGATTTCATAGTCATTGGATATTAATGATTAGAAAGTAATGTTAAGACCAACTACATACATGCGAGTAGCGGGATAGTAGTCGCCCATTTCGGG
>CAJGDT010000025.1 GCA_904502265.1 uncultured Barnesiella sp.
GAGGCTAACATCAGCCGTCGTCTCAAACGTGCTAAAACCACTAAATAATAAAGGAGGTAGATTATGAATAAACAAGGAAATACTTATACGATACTCTACGCCTCTGTTATGGTGATTATCGTTGCCGCATTGTTGGCAGTTGTTTCGGTATCGCTTAAGCCTATGCAACAAGCTAATATCGAAATTGATAAGAAGAAACAAATACTTAGCTCGGTAAATCTCGAACCTACTACTCAAAATGCTGTTGAACTCTATAGCAAATATATCATCGATAGCTATGTAGTAGATGCTAACGCTGCTAAAGTTGAAGGTGCTAATGCCTTCACTGTAGATGTTGCTGCCGAGGTGAAGAAAGCTCAAGGCGAGCGCTTGTTGCCCGTTTTCGTAGCTCAACTCGACAATGGCGATATGAAATACATCCTTCCCCTCTATGGTGCAGGTTTGTGGGGTCCCATCTGGGGCTACATCGCTGTTGATGCCGATGGTAACACTATCTATGGCTCATATTTTGCTCACCAAGGCGAAACTCCGGGTTTGGGTGCCGAAATCGAGAATCCCGCATTCCAATTGCAATTTGTAGGCAAGCACCTCTTTGTTGATGGTGAGATGAAGCCCGTTGCCGTAATGAAAGTGGGTCAAAAAACCTTGAACGGTGCCGAGTATGTTGACGCTGTATCGGGTGGTACTATTACAAGTAAGGGTGTACAAGACATGATTGAAAATTCATTGTTGCCCTATAACGCATTTTTAAATTCAATTGAAAAGTAAGGAGGCGTAGGATATGAAAAACAAAGAGATATTATTAGGTCCCCTTTCCAAGAACAATCCTGTTATCGTACAGGTATTGGGTATATGCTCGGCATTGGCTGTAACATCAAAACTTGAGCCTTCTATCGTAATGGCTCTTTCGGTTACAGTGGTTGTTGCACTTGCCAATGTTGTTATTTCACTGTTGCGTAACACAATCCCCAACAGCATACGCATTATCGTGCAGTTGGTAGTTGTTGCCGCATTGGTTATTGTTGTTGACCAAGCGCTCAAGGCGTTTGCTTATGATGTTAGCAAGCAACTCTCGGTGTTCGTAGGTCTTATCATTACAAACTGTATCGTTATGGGTCGTCTTGAGGCGTTTGCTCTTAGTCATAAACCCTGGGAGTCGTTCCTCGACGGTATTGGTAACGGTATTGGTTATGGTCTCATCCTTATTATTGTAGGTTTCTTCCGTGAGTTGTTGGGTTCGGGCACATTGCTCGGTTTCCAAGTAATCCCCGAGATTTGCTACGAGTGGGGTTACCAAAACAACGGTCTTATGATTTTGCCTCCCATGGCTCTTATCGTATCGGCCTGCATCATCTGGATACACCGTATTTACAACAAAGATTTGCAAGAAAAGTAATACTTACCCTTTAATTATAGAATGTATAATATGGAAAGTTTAAATCTATTCATAAAGTCTATCTTTATAGACAACATGATATTTGCATACTTCTTGGGTATGTGTTCTTATCTTGCGGTATCTAAGACCGTAAAGACATCGTTGGGTCTTGGTATTGCAGTGACCTTTGTGCTCACTCTTACCGTTCCTGTCAACTATTTGCTCGAGAATTATATCCTTAAGCCCGGTGCATTGTCATGGTTGGGCGAAAGTTTTGCCGATGTAGACCTTTCGTTCCTCAGCCTCATCTTCTTCATCGCAGTGGTTGCTTCAATGGTACAACTTGTTGAGATGGTAGTTGAGCGCTTCTCGCCCTCGCTCTATGCTTCGTTGGGTATCTTCTTGCCCCTTATTGCTGTAAACTGCGCCATCCTCGGTGGTTCGCTCTTTATGCAACAACGTGCATTCGACTCTGTTGGTACTGCTGCAGTATATGGCTTGGGCTCGGGTATTGGTTGGTTGCTTGCCATTGTTGGTATTGCTGCCATCCGCGAGAAATTGGCTTATAGCAATGTTCCTGCACCGCTCAAAGGTATTGGTATCACCTTTATCATTACCGGTCTTATGGGTATTGCTTTCATGAGCTTCTTGGGTATTAAGTTGTAATTTATCGTAAGCAAACAGACATGAATATGACAAACGTATTATTATCAAGTATAGTAATCTTCCTCATTATTATACTGCTTTTGGTAGTCATCTTGTTGGTTGCCAAACGATACTTGGTTCCTTCGGGAAAAGTAAAAATTACTATCAACGACGATACTGTTGTTGAGGCTGAGACAGGTGCAAGCCTCCTCTCGACTCTCGCAGCTCAAAAGGTATATTTGCCTTCGGCTTGTGGTGGTGGTGGCTCTTGTGCTCAATGTCGTTGTCAAGTAACTGAGGGTGGTGGCGAAATTCTTCCTACCGAGACTGTTCACTTCTCACGCAAGGAGCAACAAAACAACTGGCGCTTGGGTTGCCAAGTGAAAGTTAAAGGCGACCTCTCTATCAAAGTACCCGAGTCGGTAATGGGTGTGAAAGAGTGGGAGTGCGAGGTTATCTCAAACAAGAACGTTGCTACATTTATCAAAGAGTTTATCGTGAAGTTGCCCGAGGGCGAACACATGGACTTCATCCCCGGTTCGTATGCTCAAATTAAGATTCCTGCATACGAGATGGACTATGATAAGGACATCGACAAGTCGCTCATTGGCGAAGGTTATCTCGATGCTTGGAAGAACTTCGGTCTATTTGACTTGAAATGTAAAAATACCGAGCCTACAGTACGTGCTTACTCAATGGCCAACTATCCTGCCGAGGGTGATCGCATCATGCTCACTGTACGTATTGCTACTCCTCCCATGAAACCCCGTCCTCAAACAGGTTTCCAAGATGTTATGCCCGGTATTGCATCGTCATACATCTTTACACTCAAGCCCGGCGACAAGGTTATCATGAGTGGTCCTTACGGCGATTTCCACCCCATCTTCGATTCTAAGAAAGAGATGATGTGGGTAGGTGGTGGTGCCGGTATGGCTCCCTTGCGTGCTCAAATCATGCACCTCACTAAGACATTGAAGACTACCGATCGTAAGATGTCATACTTCTACGGTGCACGTGCACTCAACGAGGTATTCTATCTTGAGGACTTCTTGCAATTGGAGAAGGATTTCCCCAACTTCACATTCCACCTTGCACTCGACCGTCCCGATCCCGCAGCCGATGCAGCAGGTGTGAAGTATACAGCCGGTTTCGTTCACCAAGTTATCTACGAAACATACCTCAAAGACCACGAAGCACCCGAAGATATCGAGTACTACATGTGTGGTCCCGGCCCCATGTCTAAGGCCGTTGTTTCGATGCTCGACAGCCTTGGCGTAGAACCCGAGAGCATTATGTACGATAACTTTGGTGCATAATAGAGTATAACCAAATATTTGGATGGATAGGTCGTATCATTGATACGGCCTATCTTTTTATTACAAGGAATATAAAAATAAAACTATTCTGCCCATAGAAATAGTTATAATGTGGTGTGTATTATGGAAAAAACTCATGACTTTATGGCTATTATCTCTTAGGTTTCATTATCTTTGCAGAAAAGAAATAGGAATTAATAAACTGCTATATAATAATCAGTCTTATGGCACTATCACTCAAATCATTGGTTGTACGAACTATTACGGGAGCTGTATTTGTGGCTATTATTGTGGGTAGCATATTGTTCAATGAATATTCTTTTGCTTTTGTATTTGCGGCATTTGCAGCCTTAGCATCAGCCGAGTTCTATCGCCTTGTTGATGATTTAACACATTCGCCTCGTGGTACAATGCTTGTTGACGTCATTGGTTCAATACTACTCTTTATTACATTCTATATATATGCAACTAAGGATTTTAATACGAGTGGTATTATAACAGTTCCTTATTTGGTTTACTTTTTAGTGCGATTTATCATGCAATTGTATGATAAGGTCGAGCGACCTCTTGAGGGCTGGGCATACAGCTTTTTGGGTCAAATATATGTAGCTTTGCCTTTTGCGTTGTGCAATGTACTTTATTTCCGATTTTCGCCTATAATCTTATTATCACTTTTCGTATTTATTTGGGTGAATGACACCGGAGCCTACTTGGTAGGTTGTACAATAGGTAAACATAGATTGTATGAGCGTATATCTCCTAAAAAATCATGGGAAGGTTTCTGGGGAGGACTTATTCTTGCCGCCGGTATAGCCTATTTGGCATCTTTATATCTTGATATACTCAATACATGGCAATGGATGGGTTTGGCTATCACTTGTTCTGTCTTTGGTACTTGGGGAGACTTGTGTGAGTCGCTTATCAAGCGTTCGCTCAATGTAAAAGACTCCGGCAAAAGCCTTCCGGGTCATGGTGGTTGGCTCGATCGTTTCGATAGTGTACTGTTGGCGGTTCCTGCATCGATACTCTACCTCTTTATAGCAATGGCATTTGCTTAAATATAACTATAAATATAATTTAGGGATGTTCGGTATGATACCTGAGCATCCCTATTTACTTGAGTATAACAGTCATTATTCAACAGAGACTGCATTCATGTGATGTTGCATGCGCTCTGCCACATCATGAGCCTTTTGCGACAGTTTGTCGGCTGTTTCAACACCCACTTCCATAGCCTTATGTCGTGCGCGCTCAACTATCTCCTCGGCCCATTCGTTGCCTTCTTGAAGTTTACGTTCCATATTGCGACGAATCTTTTCACCTTGTGCCGTGCGAGCGTAACGATATATACACATAGCTGCTACTACACCCACACTTACACCCACAACTCCGAGTATCAGATTATACATTTTCATAAGAAATCGTGTTTAATTAAACATTCTATAATTATTCAATTATAGAACATGATAAACTACGTACCAGTTTATTGTTATGAATAGATTAACATACATGTTAATGCGATTAAATAATGAAAAGGTGTAAACCCAATGCGTTGTAGCACCTCTCAATAACTAACAACGCATAGTTTACATGTAATCTAAAAAAGAAAATGAGGATGAGTCATGAATGGAATTTGACTCATCCTCCCTTACTTATAATGAGCGGCAAACGGGGCTCGAACCCGCGACCCTGAGCTTGGGAAGCTCATGCTCTACCAACTGAGCTACTGCCGCATTGTATTACTCCACAACTTCTACTAAAAAACTAACCGGTCGGAAGCCATCGTTACATGAGAGCATAGCCGAATGAGGATTACGCATCCAGCCATCGTAAAAGTTGCCACCACCTCGCGCAAGTTCTGATATGAAGGGGAATAGGGTTTGCCAAGCACTGTCGCACATACCTGTCGGCTTTTGGCAATCTATAACTTCGAATGTTTGACCTATCTGCATGTCGCAAGCATGCTCGATGGGATTTTCGTACTTTTCCATCAAGTCTTGGTAACATGCCATGCGCATTACGGTTATTTTTATCCTTTTCATTTTTCTTGTTATGTTATACAATAAGCGTATAACTATAGTGCAAATATAGTGTAGAGGGAAGGAAAATACAAATATTGCTAACTGAAAGATTAACGTATGGTCATTTTTAGTATGTTTGTACTTGCAAAATATTCTACTGAAATTTATGAAACGTATAGGTATATTGTCGGATACTCATGCATATTGGGATGAGAAGTATGCACATTATTTTGCCGATTGTGATGAGATATGGCATGCTGGCGATATAGGAAGCTTAGAGGTGTTAGAAAAGCTTGAAGCTATTAAAACTGTGCGAGCGGTGTATGGAAATATTGATGGTAGCCCTATTCGCATAAGAGCAAAACAACACCAAAGATTTAATATAGAGGGTGTTGCTGTATGGATGACTCATATAGGTGGTTATCCTGGCAAATATGCCCGAGAGGTGGTGCCTGAGATATATCGCAATCCTCCGAAACTTTTCATTTCGGGACACTCTCATATTACAAAAGTTATGTATGATAAGACGCTCGACTGTTTGCACATCAATCCCGGAGCCGCCGGCATGTATGGATTTCACAAAGTGCGCACACTGGTCCGATTGGTTATTGATAATGGCAATTTCAGTGATCTTGAAATTATTGAATTGAAAGACGAGAGAAATTGTAGATAAGTTAAAAGGGAGTAATTAAAATTACTCCCTTTTAACTTATTATTCTTATTGAAATATTTCTTCAATTCGAGCTTGAAATTGAGCCATAAGCCAGCGTGGGGTAGAGGTGGCTCCACATATTCCTATATTGTTCTTGCCTTCGAGCCATGCAGGATTAAGTTCCTCAATGTCCGATACGAGGTGTGTGTTTTCATTTACCGAGCGACACTCCTCGTAGAGAACCTTTCCGTTACTACTTTTCTTACCACATACAAACAGTACAAGGTCGTGTGTGCGGGCAAACTCACGTATGTTGGGGATGCGGTTGGCCACTTGTCGGCAAATGGTGTCGTGCCACTCAAATTTGTCTGTTGCAGTACGTTCTTGTATCAGTTGTACTACTTCGGCAAAGTGTTGTACCGATTTGGTGGTTTGTGAGTACAAGGTGATTCGTTGGTCAAAGTCAACTTTATCCAGGTCGCCGGGTGTCTCCAATACGATAGCCTCGCCATTGGTCTGACCCACCAAGCCATTTACCTCAGCGTGTCCCACCTTTCCGTATATCAATATCTGGTCGTGGCTACCGGTGCGTGTGTCGTAACTCTTCTTTATCTTGCGTTGTAACTGTAGCACAACCGGGCAGGTCGCATCGATAATTTCAATGTTGTTTTCGCGTGCTATACGATATGTTTCGGGGGGTTCGCCATGTGCTCGTAGTAATACTTTGGCATTGCGTAGTTGGCGCAATTCGTCGTGATTGATGGTAATAAGACCCTTTGCACGGAGGCGTTCAACCTCGTTACTATTGTGAACGATATCGCCCAAGCAGTACAGTTGACCGCCTTTTTCAAGCTCCTGTTCGGCGGCTTGTATGGCACGCACTACTCCGTTGCAAAATCCCGAGTTGTTATCGATCTCTACTCTTGCCATAATATCACTATTTTATGCGGTCAATTACTTCTTGGTAACGAGCCTCGAGCCATGCATCTTGCTCGGCAATGCTCATGTGCGAGTTGTCAAGTTCTATGGCATCATCAGCTTTACGCAGAGGACTTATTTCACGATTGATATCCATCTCATCGCGCATGGCTATATTGCGTTCGATATCATCAATATCAGCATTTTCCATTTCAGCTGCGCGGCGCTCGGCTCTCACCCGTGCCGATGCTGTAACATATATTTTCAACTCAGCCTCAGGAAAAACAGCTGTACTTATATCTCGTCCATCCATTACAATACCCTTATTATTGCCCATTGCGCGTTGTTGTGCAACAAGAGCCTCGCGTACAAAGTCTATTTGACTTACCAAACTCACGCAATCCGATACGCGCATGGTGCGTATTTCTTTCTCAACGCATATACCGTTGAGATATGTCTCTTGCTTGTTTGTATTAGGATTGGTTGCAAAGGTTATTTTGATGTTGTTCATAACCTGTGCGAGGGCTTCACGCTGTACAATGTTGTTAATAATGAGATTGTTTTCGAGGCAATATAGCGTAACAGCACGATACATTGCGCCACTGTCGATATATATATAGCCTATGCGACGAGCCAATTCTTTGGCCATTGTACTCTTACCACATGAAGAGTAACCATCGATAGCTATAGTAATGCGAGGGTGGTTCATTATATATTCGATTTATTTTGCAAATTCGTTAAGACATGTCGATAGATTAAGCATAAGTGTTGTTCCTCCAACGTGGTGGCTGGCTACGGCCACATCAAAGGCAAACATCTTAACCTTAAGACCGGCACCGATGCTAAATCCCGATATAATGTTGCGATTGTCGGTACGCATGTCGCTTGCAGTCTTATAGTTGTATCCAATTCCTAAATAGAAATTTTCGCTAAATAGATATTCAACTCCAAAGATTAAGTGGCGGAAGAAGTGTTCGAAAAATTTGTCATTAACAACAATGCCACTACTGTTTGTTGTAGTAGTGGGGTAAGGTATTTTCCATCGCCACAAGTCATGTGCAGTAATAGAAATGCGCACAGGGGTGTTTTTTACAATTTGACTATATCCAAATTGTAGATCCATGGGCAGATTGCCATACTCGTTGGCAAAACGTTTGAGTTGTCCACCGAGGTTGCGACCTACGAGTGAAAGTGAGTATTCTTCTTCGGCATTGAAATAGTTGATACCCAAGTCGGCGGCAAGAGCCATACCGGTATATTGCTCATAGTTTGAGTAAACAAATTTGAGTTTAATGCCTCCACGCAAGCCTTCTACAATATCGTGAGAGTAGGTGCATTGAATCTGTATGTCTTGTGGGCTGAATTTACCCATTTCTGTGCCGCTCTCGTCAATCAAAGGCATTGACCCATATCCATAATACTGAATACCGGCAGCAAGAGCACTTCGGTCGGATGTTGCTACACCAAATGTTGTACCGGCAAAATGCATTCCTGCAACATACATCATGTAGTTGAATCCCCACTTGAGATTCATCTCGGGACCAAGTAAAGCAGGGTTATTCTCTATTAGAGTTATATCTTCCTCAATAATAGAAATGTTATTACCTCCCAATGCATAGGCATGTGCCGAAGGGGTAATATTCATAAAGTCGTATGATGTGCGACCCTCTTGTGCTATCATCTGCAAGGGTATAACCACCAAAGCAATAATGAGGATAATTATTTTGTTGATATAGCTCATGTCTCTATTATAGTGCATTTATTGGCCAAAAGTGGCTCACTATTATAAACGTATCTCTTGAACAAAAATTATATATTGTGCAATAAAAATACTATGTTACACTTCAATGCCAATGCGATAAATAGAATGGTTATTTCTGAATGAGTAACCAAGGATTACCAACGTAATTAGCAGGGTAACGCTTAATTATCTCCTTACGCGCTGCAACGGCTTCTTCTTTTGTCGCAAATGTGCAAGCAATGACGCGATACATACCATGTGCATTTTGGGCAACAAAAGCATTATATCCATCTTCTTTTAGTTGATCACACATACCATTTGCATTGGTACGTTGCTTAAAACTACCTACAACAACGCTATATGCCTGAATGGTTGCGTTATCAAGGGGTTTTACAGTTTCTGTACGTTCTTTGGTAGCAGACGAAGTTGATACCATAGGCTGTATTTCGGAAATAGCATCATCGGTAGGAGTCTCTGGTGTTATAGTGGGTCGCTCAACGGCGGCTTCCATAGCCTTTTCGTAAGCAGCTTTCGTAGCTTCGTAATTACCTCTGCATGATGTTATTGTAGTAATGACAAGTAATACCCATAGGGTTAGATACAAGCGTTTCATAATTTATAGCATTATTGGTTAATGATACAAAGGTACAATATATGTTGGGCAATGCAATAAGAATTTGTCCTAAAAAATAACAATATCTATTTACAATAGGCCTTATGTATCATCATTATGGTCGAACAAGCTAATACTGATATTTGTTACACATGTATAAAATGTCGCTAGCACAATAATCTAAAAATGCAGATAATGAAAAATATACTTATCCTTGGAATAGGCAATCTGGTGCTCAATGATGCCGCTGTAGGACAACATATAGTTCATATACTTAGGTCGTTTGTCATGCCCGAAGGAGTTGATATACTTGATGGTGGAGCGGGTGGAAAATCGCTTGTGACAACACTATGTCAATATAATCGTCTTATACTTGTCGATTCGGCCACTGACAATTTTCCTGCCGGAACTGTGCGTCGCCTCTCACCACGTTTCCCGCAGGACTATCCTTTACAGCTCACTACACATCAACAAGGTGTCAGAGATATTATAGATGCTATTCAAGAAAGAGATCACATGCCACAAGTAGACATGCTGGCTATCAGTGTTAATGCGCAACCCACATTAGGTATGCAACTCTCGCCTGAAGTGCGGAAGGTTATACCCCAGGTTGTACAACTTATACTTGAGATTATTGATGATAATCACCCGGTATACCACTTCTGTTGAAATTTGGTCTTTAGTAAAAGTAATCAAGGGAAAGCCATTTCGTGATAAATAGAGTCTTATGGCAACAATGCGCAGTGTCCAATCTTTTATATTCATTGACAAAAATCAATCTGTAACAATACATGTTATAAATAATTATTGCTATCTTTGTAATGAGAGTGAAACTCATCAAAAGATGAGTTTGCCTCAAAGTGTGACATGATCACTAAGCAATTAACCCGATTATACACAACTGTGTATAATTGTTTCTGTGGCTGCAATACCTTGATACATAGTATAAAAGCTATGTGTTAAGGAGCTCTTTTATTGTATAGATGTGTATATAATCATTTTGTGATTCTAAAATTATATAAGAATAATGCCCAAGAGAGAATCTTTTATGCTGGTAATAAGCTTGCTTTTGTTTACAGTGCTTATTGTATTTAGGGATATATTTTTAATATCCATGCCAGGTTATGTTGTATCATTATTCTTTGTTGTATCGCTTCTATTTCTTTCGTACAATGACGCTATTAAGGCAATCTTTTATTTGATGCCCTTTACAAATGGAATACCGGGTTATACAGTTTTGTTTGCATTAATAGTATTGTTGCTAAAAACTCGTAAACTAAATATTGGTCAAATTTTGCCCGCAGCTTTTATTGCTTTTCTTGAATTGGCAAATGTGTCATTCTTTCATATAGAAGCCAGGTATACGTCTGTTATCTCCTATATTTGTTTTATAACTTTGTTTTTCTTGATTTTATTTAATCAAGATCGGCGAATAGATAAAAAAGCCTGTGTAAGGTATTTTTGTTATGGAGTATCAGTAGCTTTGCCCATAGTATATATTCCTATCATTATAAATTATAGTTTTGATACTGTTATTTCCGGTGAGGTGCGAGGTAGCATGATTATGGGCTATGAAAATCCTGAAGATGCACTTAATCATCTCGCGATGAATGCTAATACAATGGCATATTATTCAATTGTGTTGTTAGCGATATTGTTATGGGGGAGAAAAAAGCTCAATTTTAACAAGCCGCTCTATTATATCTTAGTAATAATATCAATTATAACAGGTGCATGTTCGTTTTCAAGAGCTTGGTTGCTACTTGTTGCGGTCATGATTTTATTATATGTTATTAATAGCCGTTATCGAGTTATATACATACTATTTATTGCTATTGGTTTGAGTTTTGTATTTACTACGCAAAATTTTGTAATACAAACAATTAGCGATGTTTTTGCAAGTAGAATGAATGCCGAAAATATAGAGACAGGCGGCCTTCGAACTGTTATATTTAGTGAGTATAATGAGAAATGGAGTGCTGACATTAGTAATATTATCATAGGAACAGGGGCGGTTCATTCTGGTGAAGTGTTAGATATTGATGTCTCTATGCACAGTGGATTACAGCAAATATGGGTAAGTCATGGGATTTTAGGACTATTGCTATATGTATTAGTATTTCTATATTACCTCAAACATTATTGTCATAGAAAAACACCTATAGCTCAATATATGCCATTCATTTTTTGTTTTATGTTTGATCAATCCATACAATTTTTGGTTCCATATCCATTGATGCTACCGTTTCTCCCAACATTGTATTTGCTCTCGATTCCTAATGATGAGCCTATACAATGTTAATTGTAATATCTAAGAAATAATGTTTTTTTCGATAAATAAAATACAAGAAAAATTCAAAAATAAGGAAACGCGAGTTGTTGCATCAAATTTTGTTTGGCTATCGATGCTACAAGTTGCTAGCTACGTGTTTCCTCTAATTACAATACCCTATTTGGCAAAGGTTATTGGAAGTTACGGTTTTGGTGAAATAGCCTTTGCATCTGCAATTATGGTATGGATACAAACTATAGCAGATTGGGGATTTAATTTGACCGCGACTCGTGATATAGCACAGAATCGTGATGATAAAGAGAAAATATCTCATATATTTTCAGCTGTAATATATTCTAGAGTACTTCTTTGTGTTGCTGCATTCATAATATTGCTTTTATTGCTTGTTACCATTCCTCGATTTTATGAAAGTGCCCCTATTATTTTATTGACCTTCTTAATGGTTCCAGGTCATATTTTATATCCGACTTGGTTTTTTCAAGCAATAGAAAAAATGAGATATATTACGCTTTTAAGTGTTTTAATGAAAGCAATTTCTACTGTTGCAGTTTTTATATTTATTAAGTCATCTGAAGATTATATTTTATATCCCTTAATATTGTCACTAGGATATACATTTAGTGGAGCTTTGGCTATATATTTGGTATTGATTAAGTGGAAGTATAAGTTGTGTGCTGTGTCTTTTAAAGAAATAATATATACAATTAGACGATCGACAAATGTGTTTATTAATACACTTGCTCCCAACTTATATAATAGCTTTTCTACCGTACTATTAGGGTTCTATGGAACAAATAAGGATTTGGGTATATATGATGGTGGAATAAAGTTTACTCAATTAGGCGAGAGGTTTCTCGTAGTTATAGAACAGACTTTCTTCCCATTTTTATCTAGAAGAATAGATAAGCATAAAATATATGCAAAACTGAATTTCTTTGCTTCGTTACTCATTGCTGCAATATTATTTATTGCAGCCCCCTTATTGGTTGATTGGTTTTTATCTGATGAGTTTCGGCAATCTGTAGTAGTTATTAGAATTAGAGCTGTGTCACTCGTGTTTTTTGCAATTTCCAATATATATGGAAAGAATTATTTGATTCTTAGACATAAGGATAAGCTTTTGCGTAAGATTACGCTATATTGTTCTATAGTTGGTTTTATTATTGCGTGGCCTTTATCTTATTACTGGGGTTATGTTGGTACTGCATTTACTGTAACTATATCACTATTTTTAATGGCATTATTTACATATTTGAGTGCACGCAAAATAATGAACAAAAAATAAGTGTATAATGAAGATAATAGAACTCATTCCACATCTTCACACCGGTGGTGGAGAAAAGTTTGTAGTAGATCTTTCTAATTCATTGGCTGATAAAGGGCATGATTGTACATTA
>CAJGDT010000026.1 GCA_904502265.1 uncultured Barnesiella sp.
CCTTCAAGTCCTATCGAGGCGGGTGCTTTGGCAGGCGATTTATAGAAATAATATTGAGGCAACCAGCCATTGGCGTGCGACCACATTATGAGTCCATGACTCTCGGTAGGCGATATTTCGCGCACATCGCGCATCACTTGTCCCAGCGTTGCGGTGTCGGTTGTGAGGCATCCTTCATACACCTTCAACGTATCTATCTGGCACTCGCCTCTCTCATTAACCAATATCTCCAAGAGAGTGGGCGAAGAGTTGCGTTGCGACAGCATTATCATCAAGCGACCTTCTATATCCTCGTCGATAAATGCCCTGCACATATCATAGATATTTGTATCATCAAAATGATGGACATACCCCAAATCATTATTTGCCATCATATATACAAGCGATGTATGTTTGACATTTTTCTGCGGTTCAAATCCCGGATCATCCTTTTTCTTCTCGCACGACATTACCGCCATACAGCAAGCCACGACAATTGTGTAGTAAAAAAATTTTTTCATCATATAGGTATTATTATTGGTATGCAAATGTAACAATATTTATCCGACTGCACAAGTCATAAGTATCCACTTTAATAATATTCCGATAACATTCTATCCATCACCTCGCTTTACAACTCAAACGCATGGTAGTATCAATAAAAATACCTACTTTTGCATCACAATTTTATCACCATTATGGAACATAACGAATATTTAGATAATTTCGAATTGGCCCTTATCGACAAGTTAGTGCGTTTGTGCCGATCATATAGCAAGTTAGAGGGTGTAATGCCCTCGTCGGAGGATGTCGATGGTATGTGGCAAATTCTTGGCCCCGAGTATTTGGCCGATGCCATTGAGCAAGTACGCGACTACCCTACCGTTTCGGTTGCATGGGCTGCCTACATGGGTATGGCCATTGCCAACGGATGGGACACCGATTGGAATCGCACCGCCGCACTTACCTATAAAGAACTTTATGGCCCTCGTGGTTTTGACGATATGGACGAGCACATTGTTGCCAACATTTTGGGTATAACTCTCAGCGACGAAGCAGCTCGCAACATCGAGGACATGACACGTCGCTGCGGCGAACTCACAGTCGACCTCATACGCCACGAAGAGGTTGAGCCACAAAGCCCCATGGCATTCCATATTTTCGTGCGCGCATGCCGAGCCATGTATCGCATAGGTGCTGCTCTCGAGCTCGAACGCCTTGGCTACAAGATGCAACCCATGGGATTCCCCGGGGCAATGCCTTCGTAATAGCACATCGTTGCAATATTATTACAATTAAATAATGTCAAAACCGCACCACACTGTGCGGTTTTGTTGTATCTTCGCATCATGAAACAATTAATATTTACCCTCCTTTTATGCCTCTTCATATCAAACGCGCAGGCCGACACATACTACCAATGGGTCGATAGCGCCGATATATATATAAGTCAAGAACAATGGAGCAAGGCCGAGAATGCTCTACTCAATGCACTACGTGCCGAGCCGGCCAATGCCCAAAATTCGCTCCTACTCTCCAACCTCGGCACTGTACAACGCTACTGCGGCAAATACCAAGAGGCGCTCGACACATATACTATGGCACTCTTTATGACCCCGCGTTCTACAACGCTCATACGCAATCGAGCCGCATTATATGCCGAAATGGATAGTCTCGACCTCGCTTGTGCCAACTACAGCCACCTCATCATACTCGATGATAGCGACGAGGATGCCCTATACAACCGCGCTCTCATATACATGCAGAAGGGCGACACCGTGGCTTGCCGCAAAGACCTCGAATATATGTTGAGCAACAATCCCAATAGCAGCAAAGCTCGAATGGGTTTCGCCACCTTTTTCAAGGCTCAGGGATACTATAGCGAGGCCATTGAAATGTACGACCAAGTCATTCGCGAAAACAACAATGCAGCTCATCTATACATAGGACGTGCCGAGACATATATACTTTGGGGCAAAAGCCTGGAAGCCGATAAAGACATAGCTCGCGCCATGGAACTTGCACCCAACGACCCATTTGTCTACATCTTACGAGCCTACAACAAAATAGCACGATATGAGTATGCCGATGCTGTACGCGATGTAGAACGTGCACGTGAGCTGGGATACGACACAACTACTTGCGACAACCTCATCAACGAGATTATGAAGTAATAAATTTTGTGAAAATTCCTTGCATACTTGCACTTTTAGCCCTACCTTTGTACAAATGAATAATCTGTCGTTACATATCGAATACCTCCTCACTCAGCACGATTGTGTAGTTGTGCCCGGTTGGGGTGCGCTCGTTGTGCAACACAGTAACGCCACTTTCGAAGCCGGCAAAGCAATCACACCTCCCCATAGTTGGCTTTGCTTCAACTCTTTATTATCGCACAACGATGCCCTATTGGCTCACTCGGTAATGAAGGCCGACCAATGCTCTTACGACGAGGCTATGACCTACATCGGTGAGCAAGTAGCACAATGGCACAACATGCTTCAACAAGGCAAGAACCTTGTGCTCGACAATATAGGTTCTTTCGTTCAACAAGAGAATGGAGCTATTATCTTCACCGAGGCAACATCTTCGATTGTCAATAAAAGCATGACACTGTTGCCGGCTATCGACATGCCCCTACTTGCCGACATCTTGCCTTTCGATGCTGAAGACATTAGCCAAGATACTGCTGCAAATGAGCCCGTGAAGATTAAATGGTACCGTCAAGCTGTTAGCACTGTTGCATCGATAGCTGCCATTATTATTTTCATGCTTTTTATATCTACTCCCATCGACAACTTCCAACCCACCAACGACTATGCAGGATTGGTTGCAGCCGAACTTTTAAGCAAGCAAGAGATATGCACCTCTATCGATGACACTACTGCCATTGACATCATTGATGATGTTATTACCGACATCAATCTTGACGAAACAGTTGAAATAAAAGACGTCATTCCCACCCAAGAAGCCATCAGCGCCGAAGTGACCGAAACACTCGAAACGCCCAACTACATATTGGTGATTGGCTCTCTACCCACACGCAACTTGGCCGAAAAACAAATAGCCGAATTTGTATCAATGGGTATTACCGAGCATATCAATATATACGAGAGCAATGGCCGTTTCCGCCTCTATATCGATGGCTACAACACCATGCAACAGGCCCAACAACGCCTTGACGAGATTACCACTCAATCATTGGTACCCGTTGCCGGTATCTGGATTTGTTCGACCCGATAATGGACTCTCAGCAAGTTTTATTCGAAACACTCCCATTCCGCATTTCATCATCGCGGTACTTCTCGGTCATTGTTCGTCGCTTACTATTTCGCTGGCTCAGCCTTTCCATTATTTCGCTCACACTGCTCATTGCCGCCACTTGCTACGACCTCCGCTTTGGCATCGTATTGCTCATGTTTATTTTCATTATTCTTCCGTTGGTACTTTTCATCTTCTATTACAACTATGCGTTGCGACCCGAAGCCTTCTACTCTGTAGTCGAAAAGAGTGTAACCATAACATCACAAGGCATCGACTGCATCTACAACGAGAAGACTCACAATATACTAAACTGGAGCAATGTACAACGCATCGAACGCGACAACAAGGCTTTCTACATTTTCACCGGCAACAACACCTACTTCTACCTCTCGCGCGAGGCTTTTGCATCAATCGAGGAATTAAGCCGATTCGAAAAAGATTTTTTACCATCAATAATTTCCTAAATTTCGTTATAATAAGTGGCTTTTACCAAAAACTCTCACTATCTTTGTAGATGATAGAATAGCTAAAGTCACATCCTATGCGCAAATATATACTTATCATAGTAGCATACTTGGTAGCCATAGCCGGCTGCACAAGCGCTTATGCCCAAAAGATATCTCTTGACGAGGCCAAAGAACTCTACAAAGCCGAGAAATATGCCGAGGCTGCCCCTACCTTCAAGGCCGAATTGAAAAAGAAACCCAAAAACGGTTCATACAACCACTGGTATGGCGTGTGCCTCTACCACATGCAACAATATGATGAGGCTATTAAATACCTCAAGATAGGCATAGAACGCAAAGTCGCCTTATCAAACTATTATCTGGCCGAAACATATGCCAAGCTATACCGCTTCGACGAGGCAATAGAGGCATATAACGCATATCTGTCGTTTGTGAAAAAAGAGAAAAAAGAGCCTATCGAAGGTGTCGACGATCGCATTGCTTCGGCCAAGATGGGACAAAAGATGATGCGTGGTGTTGAGCGCGTGCAAGTCATTGACAGTTTGGCCATCGACTCACTCGACTTCATCAAGCACTACCGCCTATCGCCCGAGGCCGGCCGATTGCTTGGTTACAAAACTTTGCCCGAGAAATTACGTATCGACAGCAACACTGTAGCCTACTTGCCCCAACGCGGAGACGTTATATACATGGGACACAAACTCAACGACAACTACGACATCTGCGAGTCGAACTATTTGTTGGGCGAGGATTGGGCCACACCTCACTCTCTGTCTAACAACATCAATACTGATGACAACCAAAACTACCCCTACCTGCTTAACGATGGACAAACACTATATTTTGCTCAAGATGGAGCAACAAGTTTGGGTGGATACGACATCTACATCACCATGTTCAACTCTGAGCGTGGCGACTTTATGTTACCCCAAAACCTGGGCATGCCATTCAACTCATTCGACAACGACTTCATGATGGCAATTGACGAGACTATAGGTGTAGGCTGGTTTATAACCGACCGAAACCATATCCCGGGCAAACTCACACTATACGTTTTCATCCCCAACGACACCAAGAAAGTATATAGTAGTGACAACGAAAAGCTGTCGCAATTAGCACAACTCACATCTATTGCCGACACTTGGAATGAGGATACCGACTACTCTACATACTTGAGCACAATTGCCTCTATCGAGCCCAACGAAAGCAAATTGCGCAGACAAGAGTTCTACTTCGTATTGTGCGATGGCATCGTTTACACTCATTCGAGCGACTTTGAAAATAGCGATGCGCTTCGTTACTACAATCAAGCCCGCTCATTAAAACAAAAAATAGACCAACGCAATGCTCAACTAAAGAAATTAAGGGAAGAATATGCACAAGCCAATGCTGCACAAAAAGCCCAATTGAGCAACAAAATATTGCAACTCGAACAGGAGATACTCAACATCAACGAATCTCCCATGACATACGAAAACCGCGCCCGTCGCGCCGAACTCAACTACTTAGGTATAGACATTAAATAATATAGTAATGATACTCGACGTTGTAATCCTTCTTGTTCTTATATCTCTGGCTATCTTTTTATTGATACTGGAGTTATTTTTCCTTCCGGGAGTATCCATCGCAGCACTATTCTCACTCGCTTTCTATGGAGCTGCTATATTCTTTGCTTTTGCCCACATAGGCTCTACAGTGGGCTTCATTACGCTGATAGTATCGCTACTGCTTACTATATTTATTATATGGTACTTTATGCGTTCGCGCACACTCGACAAGATGTCGCTTCACACCAATATCGACTCTACAGCACCCACTCGGGTAAGTAGCAATATCAATATTGGCGACCAAGGTATCACAATATCACGCCTCAACCCCATGGGCCGAGTACTCATAGGCAATGTAACAGTAGAGGCTCGTTCCATCGACTTTATTGACGAAGGCACTCCGGTAATCATCAAGCACATTGAACAAACAACCATATTCGTAGAACCTGTAGAAAAATAAATTTCTGATATCATAAAACAACAAACATCATGGAAGTAATTACAATTTTACTACTGACAGCGGTTATCATACTGATAGCTCTGTTTTTCTACTTCGTGCCATTCCTGCTATGGCTGTCGGCACGTGTTTCGGGCGTCAATATTTCGCTTTTGCAACTCTTCTTGATGCGCATCCGCAAAGTTCCGCCCCAAGCCATCGTCAGCGGTATGATTGAGGCTCACAAAGCAGGTCTCAGCACCATTACCCGCGACGAACTCGAAGCTCACTACCTTGCCGGTGGTCATGTTGAGCGCGTGGTTCATGCTCTTGTATCGGCTGCCAAGGCCAACATCGAGTTGGACTTCAAGATGGCTTCTGCTATCGATTTGGCCGGTCGTAACGTTTACGAGGCAGTACAAATGTCGGTTAATCCCAAAGTGATTGATACACCTCCTGTTACTGCAGTTGCCAAAGATGGTATCCAGCTCATTGCCAAGGCTCGCGTTACCGTACGTGCCAATATCCGTCAGCTTGTAGGTGGTGCCGGCGAAGACACTATTTTGGCTCGCGTTGGTGAAGGTATCGTATCGTCTATCGGTTCGAGCGTATCTCACAAAGAGGTATTGGAAAACCCCGACTCTATCTCTAAACTTGTATTGCGCAAGGGTCTCGACTCTGGTACTGCATTTGAAATTCTCTCTATCGACATCGCCGACATCGATATAGGTAAAAACATCGGTGCTACATTGCAAATAGATCAAGCCCAAGCCGACAAGAACATCGCTCAAGCCAAGGCCGAGGAGCGTCGTGCAATGGCGATTGCTCTTGAACAAGAGATGAAAGCCAAAGCTCAAGAGGCTAAAGCCAAAGTTATCGAGGCCGAAGCCGAAGTACCTCGCGCTATGGCCGAAGCTTTCCGCAATGGCAATTTAGGCATTATGGACTATTATAAAATGAAAAACATAGAGGCCGATACCTCTATGCGCGAGAACATCGCAAAGCCATCAACCCCCAAAGTTGACAACAAATAAACCAATACAAATACTTTCACTTTTATATAGGCTGTATCAAAAATTCATTTGATACAGCCTTTTATTTTTTCATTAACCAAGCACAAGATCCCATTTTCTTATACTTCCGAACTACACACGCATTCAATTCACACTCTTTAACTCTTTCGACTTGATATTCTTTTCGCTTTTGAATACTTTTGCAATTTAATAATCATAAACCTTATATAATATGATGAAAAAATACTTCACTCTCGTAGCTATATTTTTCTTAACAGCTACATCACATTTGGCATTGGCTCAGTGGGAGCAAATTCATCAACTCCCTGCCACACAAAGTATCTTTGTAGCCCCCAACGGCAATCTTATTATGTCCGACTTCCAGTTCGATTACTCGGGTGGCATATACTATTCGGAAGATAAAGGCGAAACTTGGAATAAAGCCGACCTTGAAGACTATGCCTACAACTCAATGATACAAGCCGGCGAATACATTATTGCCTCGGGCGAATGTAGCCACCTCGCTCGCTCTAAAGACAATGGTAAGACATGGGAGTTGCTTAGCTATGCATACTTCATGCAAGAATTCATCGGCGAAAAAGGTGCTGAAGCCGACCTCGCTTATGCCCTTACATATTATAAAAACAAACTTTTCTTGGCCGACTTCAACGGCGGAGGTGTTATTTATAGCGAAGACTTTGGCGAAACTTGGAATATGACCGATCGTGAGTCTCTCATGTACCAAAGCGACTACGGCATGGTTATCGACTCATTCTACAAGCTCGACAGCAGCAACAACTGCCTCCTACTCTTTGGCGCATACTTTGTATATCGCCTCAACGAAGAGAACTATACTTGGGAGTTGCTCCGCAACGATAGTAACTTCATGGGTGTAACCACACACATTGACAATAAACTGATATGCGGCCGTTCTATAATGAACTACACCGACCAAGTTCCTTTCCTTGTTTACACCGAAGATGGTGGTAACACTTGGGGCGAAATACCTCGTCCCGACGGTATGATCGACAACAACATACGCGCCATGCACAGTTTCGACAATCACCTCATCGTAGGCTTGCAAATGGGTGGTATATACTACACTTACGACTTAGGCGAGAATTGGGTCGACATCTCTGAAGGCATACCCTATTACGTAAGTCCCAACGACGGCACATACGTGTACGAAATACCCATTGCTATCGATAGCGACGACGAATACATCTACATGGCTATATACGACGAGCCTTGGAGCGAAGGTACTTTGAGTGGTATATACCGTTACAAGAAGAGCAAACTTCCTGCAGCTATCAACTCTACCGTTAGCGACAAAAACAACATCTACAACGACAACAACTACCTATATATCAACGACACAGCCAACGTATGCATCTACGACATCAATGGCAAATTGATATTGTGCAAAGAAAATTGCACCGAAGTTAATATCGAAAAACTCCAAAGAGGTATATACATCTATCATGCCACTATCAACAACAAAACAGTTTGTGGCAAAATTGTAAAAAATTAAACAAAAAAAACAACTACACTCCGAAGCAGATAGCCATACTATCTGCTTCTTATTTAAAAAATAAGCTTATATGAAAAAAGGTATTTTTACGACATCTCTTCTCTTGGCAGCATTAGTATCAAATCACGCTGCTAATGCTCAAGAAAGCGATTACATGACCTACCTCAGCTGCGATTTCACCAAAGGTATTCCCGCCGAATTCACAACACACGACCTCGACCAACAAGAACTTCACTTCTCAATGGTACAAGGTGGTATAAAGCAAGGTGAAGCATGGGCTAGAAAAAAAGAGACACGCACTGATAACTACTTTGCCGCATCGGCTTGTCGCTACAAAGAAATAGAGGGTGTCGAACTTAAACCCTCTGACGATTGGCTCATTACTCCCCAAATATGGATACGTGGAAACGAAGCCACACTATCATGGGATGGCAGATCTTTCAAAAACCAACTCAAAGTGGGTGCCGGTTATCGCGTACTTATCTCTACTACCGGTAACAATCCTGCCGACTTCACCGAACCGGCTATCTTCTCTATCGAAGAGGAGAGCTTGACCGAGTGGGTAAACCACACTATCGACCTATCTGATTATGCCGGTCAACACATCTATATAGCCTTCCACAACAATAGTGCTCAAGGCGAATTTATTGGTCTCGATAACATCTTGGTTACAGGACACCGCGGTATATGCGATTTTGCACCTGTTACAGGCCCTTACCACTGCGGTTCAAACTCATTCAACGTAACCGTATCTGTTAAATCATACAACAACGACCCCATCACCGACATGACGCTATACTACCGTTACAATGACGAACACTATAGCAAGACTCTCACCAACCTTAACATCGCTAAGTACGAAGTATACGAATACGCTTTCGACTCTGCAATCGAAATTGCATATGGTGATACAGTACACTACACCATCGGTGCTGTGGTAAACGGTGTGCAACAAGACGAGATTGAATGCAGTACTGTAGGTTTCGCATTTCAACCGGCTCAACGTGTAGTTGTTGAAGAAGGTACCGGCATGTGGTGCTCATTCTGTCCTGTTGGTATTATTGCAATGGACATCCTTTCTGAGAGATATCCCGATCAATTTATCGGTGTAGCTATACACAATCAAGACAATATGGCCCTTGACGACTATTTCAACAAAATCGGATTCTCGGGTCTCCCCTCTGCTTTTGTAAATCGCAAGCACTCAATCTCTAGCGCCACAATAATGAAAACTGTTGAAAAAGACGGTGTTAAAAAATATGTTGTCGAAGGTGGTGGTATGGAAACTTACTTCTTGGAAGAAATAAACTCTGTTACTCCTACCGAGGTTGTACTCAGCAATATCGTTTACGATAATAATCAAGTAAAATTCGACGCAACTGTTCGCGCTGCGATGGACCAAAACGACTTAAACTATCGCTTGGAATTTGCTGTTATTGAGGACAATGTGTGGGAAAGTGGCTATTACCAAAAGAATAGCTACTCTGAGGGCGATATTGAAGTATACGGATGGGAAGATAAACCGTCTGTAATTCGTGATTTCGTATTCGACCACGTAGCTCGCGCTATCTACGATGATTATAATGGCATTGAAAATAGTGTTCCCTCACAACTCCTTGCCGGCGAAGAACATACAACTTCATACACATTTGATCTTCCCAAAACAATACTTACCCCCGGCAACGTGAAGATTCTTGCTATGATTATCGATGAGACCGATGGTACTATCGTCAACGCTGACGAGTCGGACCTCGTAGCAGGTATCAACAATATCAATGACGATCAAAACACTGTATGCTTCGCAGCCAATGGTCGTATCAACATTTCACTGCCCTCGGCTGCCCAAGCACACATCACCCTCAATAATATTGCAGGTGCTCAAGTTGCAGCATACACATCACACAACTCAAATGTACAACTCCCCGCACCTGCTCCCGGAGTTTATATCGTAACTATAGCACAAGACAACAATATCTCTACACACAAGATTGTAGTACGATAAGAAATACAACTCTACGATACAAAAAAGGCTGTCACTTATCACAAGCGACAGCCTTTGCTGCATTTCTACAAACTTTATTCTTAACCATTCGAATACTTAAGAACCTTATCATCTATATAAAAACCATTCAGTCTAAATAAAAGCTAACTTCTTTTTTTCGCATTGTGGACAGATAATATCATCTCGCCACAATACACCTATCATCTTCCTTAAACATCTTTTTTACCGGTGCAAATTTATAGTCACTTTAATACAATAGCATTTCTACCATATTACATCTATATTACAATACAACATTTATTTACACAACACATAAAAAAACGATGTCGATAGCTTTCACTACCGACACCGCCTATCTATTGGTTAAATATCCGATACTTAAGATTCGGCAGGACGAGATAAAGCCTCCATTATAAGAGCCTCTAACTCCTCGGCAAGTTCAGGATTATCTGCTATACATTTCTTGGCCATATCGCGACCTTGACCCAACTTTGTTTCGCCATAGCTAAACCATGAGCCACTCTTCTTAATGATACCCTTATCAACACCCATGTCTATAATCTCACCGGCCTTCGATATACCAACACCAAACATGATGTCAAACTCGGCCTTGCGGAAAGGAGGAGCCACTTTGTTCTTCACCACCTTAACGCGGGTTTGGTTACCGATTACCTCATCGCCATCTTTTATTTGCGATATGCGACGTATATCGATACGTACCGATGCATAGAACTTCAATGCATTACCACCGGTTGTTGTCTCGGGATTACCAAACATCACGCCCAATTTATCGCGCAATTGGTTGATAAAGATACATGTTGTATTGGTCTTGCTGATAGTTGCAGTCAGCTTGCGCAATGCTTGCGACATCAAGCGGGCTTGCAATCCCATCTTCGAATCACCCATATCGCCCTCTATCTCGGCCTTTGGAGTTAGCGCTGCCACAGAGTCTATCACTACGATATCTACTGCCGATGAGCGAATCAGCTGGTCGGCTATCTCAAGTGCTTGCTCTCCATTATCAGGTTGCGATATAAGCAAGTTCTCTACATCTACGCCCAACTTCTCGGCATAAAAGCGATCGAAGGCATGCTCTGCATCTATAATGGCGGCTATACCGCCAGCCTTTTGAGCCTCAGCAATAGCATGGATAGCCAACGTAGTTTTACCCGATGACTCAGGACCATATATCTCAATGACACGACCGCGAGGATAACCTCCCACACCCAGTGCAGCATTCAAGCCTATCGAGCCGGTAGGTATCACGGCTATCTCATCTACTTGGTCATCACCCATCTTCATGATGGCTCCACGACCATAGCTCTTCTCTATTTTATCCATCGCAGCCTGCAAGGCTTTCAACTTCTCGCTTGGCACAGGCACGCGACCTTGTGCGGTTTTATTCTCTTCACTCATTGTTATAGCGTTTTTTTATTTGTTATTCAATATCTGATTGCTGTGGTCGGCAGTCTTTACTTTCTCTATTATATCGGCCACCACTCCATTCTCGTCTATTATAAAGGTTGTGCGCACAGTTCCCATTCCCACGCGGCCACACATCTTTTTCTCGCGCCACACACCGAAGGCTTCATTCAACTGCAAGTCGGTATCGGCTATCAGTGTAAAGGGTAAGTTGTGTTTCTCGGCAAACTTGCGATGCGATGCAGCACTATCTTTGCTCACACCTATCACTTCATATCCTGCCGAACGCAACTCATCATATCCATCACGCAAGCTGCATGCCTCGGCTGTGCAACCGGGAGTATTATCTTTAGGGTAAAAGTAAAGTACGACTTTGCGACCAGCATAGTCTGAGAGTTTTATCTCTCTACCCTCAGCATCTATGCCCAATACTTCAGGGGCTTTATCTCCAATCTTCATTTTCGTCTTTTTTTAGTGTTTACAAATATACATTTTATTTGCGAGAAAATATGACTCAACAACACATTGTTTTTCTCCTACAGTGCAAAGATAAAACGTTACATGTGCAAAAATATGTACACGATAATTAAAAATTCCCTAACAATACATTTTTTTTGCTTTACACACCACTCATACCAAGCCGAAATGGTAACTTTGACACCGCTATGTTATCGATACTCATACCCACATACAACTTCGACTGCTCGTCGCTTGCTCGCGAGTTGCAACGTCAGATTACTGCCTCGGGCATCACAGCCGAGGTAATTGTCATGGACGATGCTTCGCCCTGCGATGAACTTCGCAAGGCTAACCTTCCCATCAATGATCTCCCCCAATGCCGCTTGATACAGCTGCAACAAAATGTTGGTATCGCACGCATACGCAACCTTCTTGCCGACGAAGCGCAGTACGACTATATGCTCTTTCTCGACTCCGATGTATTTCCCGTATACAACGACTTCATCTCACGATACTACAATGCTCGCCACAAAGCCGACGTTGTATGTGGTGGATTAATGTTCCGTGCTACACCTCCTTCGCCACAGTGCACACTTCGTTACAAATATGGTAGCCAAGTAGAATCGCAATCGGTCGATAAACGCATGAAACAGCCTTATGGCGAATTCCGTACACTCAACTTCTTCATCTCGCGCAAGGCTTTTATGACTACCCGCTTCAACGAGCAGTTTGTCCGTTA
>CAJGDT010000027.1 GCA_904502265.1 uncultured Barnesiella sp.
GCTAAACTCGCCCTTCGACACGTGAGCATATTGCAAGTTGTCCAATGCGGGGCCGCGACTACCCTCTACACCGAGGGCAAGGCCTCCTGTCTCGTGGTCGGCAGTAATAATAATAAGTGTTTCGCGAGGATGACGTTTGTAGAACTCATATGCTTCGCGTATAGCCGCATCAAATTCAAGTAATTCGCCCAATAATCCCGAAGGGTCATTCGAGTGTCCCATGTGGTCTATCGCACCACCTTCGGCCATCATAAAGAAACCTCGTGGATAGCGTTTGTAAAGGTAGTCGATACTGGCACGCACCATGCAAGGCAGTGTCATATCGCCATTATCACCATCTACGGCGTAACCTATGCGATTTTCGGTTGTAGTATCATTGTCGAGCCACAACACGCGCGAGGCATCTTGGGGCAAAGTATAGCCTTCACGACCACGCACAAGGGCATAACCGGCAGCCTCATACTCAGCAAACACATTGCCGACAGTGTGTACTCTCACGCCATAAGGATCGCGGAAGTATGCACCGGCCAAGATATCGAAACCCGACGCAACACCCTGACGTGCTATTTCGTAGTAATCATGTCGTGAAGGACGCGATGCATAGAAAGCCGCAGGCGTGGCATCATCGATACACACACTACTCATAACAGCCACACCGCGACCGGCAGCCTTCATCTTCTTGGCTACCGATGTAAGCGCTACAGTATCGGCATCCATACCTATCATGCCGTTGCGTGTCTTGCTACCACAAGCAAGAGCTGTACCGGCTGCAGCCGAGTCGGTTATATCGCTATCGGCCGAGTACGTAGAGACCATCCCCGCAACAGGAAAGTCGTAAAAATGCACCAGGGGCGCGAGTGAATCATTAACGACCTTGAAGTATGTACGTAGTGCTTGCACTTGTCCCATACCCATACCATCGCCAATAAAATAGAATATATACTTGGGAGTAGCAGCCCATGCGGTAGTAGCAATGAGAATACAGATTGCCACAAGAGCATTTCTAAGAGTCTTCATATTAACAAATTATCATTGACATTATACAATATATTATCTCACACGCGCCCTGCGCATATAGCTTCGCAAGACGGTGGCATTAACTTCGGAAGGGGTAGATATAGCCAAGATAGCGGGGCAATCGTTCTCTGCAAAGAACTGAGGCAAAACATCTTGCAAATCCTCCTCACTATCGGCATGAAAGTACTTAAATCCATGCAATTGCGCATAGCCCTCAATGGGTTGTCGGCGTTGCACCTCAAAGCACTCCTCCAGTTCGGGTAAGTCAGACGGTCCTTTAATAAAGCGGAATATTCCACCACCACCATTATCCATCACTACAATCTTGAAACGAGGTGTCGCCAAGCCGGTTGCTAAAGCCCCCGTATCATAGCCGAAACTCATATCACCCGTAATAAGCAGATGCGTAGCCTCATCGACCATCGAAGCCCCCAACGCTGTAGAGGTAGAACCATCGATACCACTTACACCCCTATTGCAATAGGAAGCCGCTACCTGAGGTGTGTCGAAGAGTTGTGCATAGCGGATAGATGTACCATTAGATAGATGAAGGACAACACCCTGCGGAATAGCCGGCAAAAGGCTCGCAAAAGCTCGCAAATCGCACCACGGAGCCTCATCAACAATACGATTATGCAAAGCTGTTGCAATCACCTCTCGCTCACTCCACATAGCAGCATAGTACGATGTAGTAGGTGTGCAAAGAGGCGTTATTTGAGTAAACAACGATGCAGCATCTATCTGCAATCGACGAGTGAGCGACTGCATTGTATCAATCACATGACTCTCACTACCTACTCGCCAATGCTCGGCAGGAGTATATTGACGCAAGAACTCTTTGACCATGCGCGACACCGGTGCACCACCCAGCGTGATAAGCAACTGAGGTGCAAAATCTGTTTTCTCGCTATTATCAATGGCCGTCAATACACGATCGATGGTAGGTATAAATGCCTCATCATGCAGGTTGGCAATACTCTCGGTAAGGACTACAACTTGAGGCAACTTAGCCATTGCGCTCAACGCCTCTTGAAGTGTAGGCGAAGGATTGGTCATAGTAACCAATATCATCACCTTTTGGGCTTGCGATATAGCCGATGCCAAGAGAGTAGCGTCGGCATGAGAAAGCCTCTGCTCAGGTCGAATATCTTCAATACAAATAGGCTTATCGGGCGCAACATCGGCTACTTCACACAGCGCACCACCCAGAGGTACATTAATGTGCACCGGAGCACTGCACGGCGTAACAGCCTGAAGCAATGCGTCGTTGACAAGGCGACGAGCATACCACAACGACGTGTCGTCGGTGTGCGTGGGCAGATGATAGGACTGCTTGACAAAAGCCCCCAAAACACCCTGCTGACGGATGGTTTGGCTATCGTCTTGGTCTATCCACTCATCGGGTCGGTCGGCCGATATAACAATCAGGGGCACATGGCGATAATAGGCCTCAGCCACAGCCGGAGCATAGTTGAGCAATGCCGTTCCTGAGGTACACACAAGAGCCACCGGCTCACCACTGCGTGTAGCCATACCCAGGGCAATAAATGCGGCAACACGCTCATCTACTACTACGTGATGCTCGATAGCCTTTTCGCGTGCAAAGGCAACCAACAATGGTGCATTGCGCGAACCCGGCGACAACACCACGCGACGCACACCATGCGACAAGCACAAGGCAACCAATTCTCTGCAAATGGTATATGAGGTATTCTCCATGGCTGTTTTATAATTAAAATGCCGAGAGCAAAGTTTGCGACTTGGCACAAGTTTCATTCCATTCATCTTGCGCTACCGATTGGGCTGTCAGTCCACCTCCGACATAGAGTCGCACCGCATCGGATGTAAACTCCATACTGCGCAGGTTGACATACAGGCGGCAACGACCGTCGGGAAACGCTTCGCCTAAGTAGCCGCCATAATATCGACGAGACAACTTCTCAATCGAGTCAATCGCACGTACAACATCGGGCATAGGCACACCTGCCACCGCGGGTGTAGGATGTAAAAGCGACAATAATCGGTCGCGTAAGAATGGCTCATGTTGCACTGTAATATCGAAATGTGTACAAAGATGTTCGACCTGCGCGGCCTGTTTGGTATAGGTGCGCATGGTCACTTCATCAAGGCCACACTCTTGCAATTTATCGGCTATATATCGTGTAACATACTGCTGTTCTTCAATCTCTTTACTACCCCACTCTCCTGCAGTACCCACTTTGCGAGTACCGGCCAGCGCCATAGTGGCATAGCCTTGTGTATGCGACACCAACAACACTTCGGGCGTTGCACCTACCCAGCCACATACACCGGGATAATGCACAATAAACACATAGGCTGCGCTATACTTATTGCACAAGCGAGCAAAATATTGTGGCAAAAAAGTTTGTGTATCGCATGAGCGAGTAATTGTACGCGCGTAGACCAACTTTGAGAACTCTTGTCCGTTACGCATCATATCCACAAGCGACTCTACATCGCCTATATAGTGGTCATAGTCGATATCCTCACCTACCAACACACGATCCTCGACATCACGCACCGGCAGTGCTTGCAGACGCTCTTTATCAGCAGGAAAAGTATCGGGATAGATCGAGAAGGGTGTATCGGAGCTATTCATATCGAACGGCATCACCCGAAATCCGTTATCCAAACGATGCACCGGCGCAGTGTTGACTTGCGCTCCGAAACGGCACTGCTCCTCATCGGGATATCGACACACATAGAAAGGCACACTCTTCGCCAAGCAGCAAGCAATAAGCTCACTTACTTCATCAACAGTGCAATATGGCGAATGGGTGTTCATTGTATCAACATGGGCGTGCTATAAGGTCAAAAGGCAATGCCTCAACAATCTCGACATCGCAGAACGAACCGGGCTCCAACTGACGTATCTTTTCAATCAATACCTCATTATCAACCTCGGGCGAGTCATATTGTGTGCGACCCACATAATAATCGGGCTCCTCACGGTCTATAAGTACACGTTGCACCGAGCCTCGTTTTGTAGCATTTATTTCGGCAGCTATCTCCTCTTGCACAGCCATCAGGCTATCGAGGCGACGCTGTTTGGTATCATCATCTATATCATCAGCATAGTGACGGGCTGCATAAGTACCTTCCTCCTCGCAGTAGGCAAAGGCTCCCATACGTTCAAATCGGGCATCTCGTACAAACTGCAACAGCTCCTCAAAGTCTTGCTCAGTCTCACCGGGATGACCCACCATAAGTGTCGTGCGCAAATGTATGCCGGGAACTTCGCGACGAATGCGTTCAATGAGGTCGTATGTCTCTTGCTTCGTTACGTGGCGCAACATCTTATCGAGCATATTGTCACTGATGTGTTGCAAGGCTATATCGAGATACTTACATACATTGTCATGACGAGCCATTACCGGCAATAGGTCGTAGGGGAACCCTGCCGGATATGCATAGTGCAGACGTATCCACTCGACACCCTCTATTTGCGCCATGTTGTCTATAAGTTGTGCCAAGCGATTCTCGCCATACAAGTCCTCGCCATAGTACGAGAGGTCTTGTGCTATAATCTGAAACTCCTTGACTCCCTCAGCTACCAGAGCACGCACCTCATCAAGTATTTGCTCCATAGGGTACGACTGAAAACGACCGGTAATAAGAGGTATGGCGCAATAAGAGCAGAAGCGGTTGCAACCCTCAGCAATCTTGATGTAAGCATAGTGCGACGGGGTGGTAAGTATGCGGGCAGTCGAGCAAGTAACCTCACTGTGCCCCAAATCCGACAAAAGAGTCTCCCAGTCAAACTTTCCATAGAACTTATCAACTTCGGGAATCTCGTCGGTGAGTTCTTGTCGATAACGCTCCGACAAACAACCCATAACAAAGAGTTTGCCTATTCGGCGACGCTTCTTAGCCTCGGCAAGTTGCAATATCATCTCGATACTCTCCTCCTTGGCATCACCTATAAACCCACAAGTATTCACTACAACAATCTCGCCCGAGACGCGATCAGCATCGTGAAACACCTCATAACCGGCATCGGCAAAACGACGCATGAGTCGCTCCGAATCTACAAGATTCTTTGAGCAACCCAACGAAAAAATATCGACTCTGTTGCGCTTCATATCAATCGCCAAAGAGTGTATCAACAAAGGCTGCACGGCGGAACACTTGCAAGTCTTCCATACCCTCACCCAATCCTATATATTTAACCGGAATCTTGAATTGGTCCGATATACCTATCACTACGCCACCCTTGGCAGTACCATCAAGTTTGGTAATAGCCAACTCATTAACCTCAGTAGCGGCGGTAAATTGCTTGGCTTGCTCAAAGGCATTCTGACCGGTCGATCCATCGAGTACCAAGAGCACTTCATGGGGCGCATCAGGCAACACCTTCGACATTACATTCTTTATCTTGGTAAGCTCATTCATCAAACCAATCTTGTTGTGCAAGCGACCTGCTGTATCGATAATAACGACATCGGCATTATTAGCCTTGGCCGAGCTGAGTGTATCGTAAGCCACCGAAGCAGGATCGGAACCCATCTTTTGCTTAACAACGGGCACACCCACACGATCGCCCCATGCCACCAATTGCTCTACAGCAGCAGCACGGAATGTATCGGCAGCACCGAGATATACCGAGTAGCCTTTCTTCTTATATTGATAGGCCAACTTACCGATGGTTGTAGTCTTACCCACACCATTCACACCTACCACCATAATAACATAGGGACGCTTGTTGGCCGGAACGGCAAAGTCATCTTCGTCATCGTCACCGGTCTCTGTGAGCAAGGCTGTAATCTCTTCACGCAAGATACGATTAAGTTCTTTAGTACCCAGATACTTATCGCGCGAGACACGATCCTCAATGCGCTCAATAATACGCAATGTAGTATCTACACCAACATCCGAGGTAATGAGCACCTCTTCCAAGTTGTCGAGTACTTCATCGTCAACGCGGTCTTTACCGGCTACAGCACGAGCCAGTTTCGTAAAGACACCCTCTTTGGTTTTAGACAAGCCCTTGTCGAGCGTCTCTTTTTTCTCTTTACTGAAGAAATTAAACCAAGCCATATATCATTAATATTTAGTTATTCAATCCATAAAGTGCGCAATGCGCCAATTATCATGCAAATTTACGAAAAACAGCATATAAAAAAAACTTCCTCACACAAAAAATGTGCAAGGAAGCATTTATAACTTGTAATATAATCTATCTAACGAAGATTATGCTTTCAAAGCAGCTTCAACGTTCTCTTTGAGGATCATCTCCTCTTGGAACATATAGGCACCGGTCTTGGGCGATTTCACCACTTTGATTACTTTCGCATAAGCACGGCTATCGCCTTTTTGCAAGGTTGCAACGGTTTTCTTTGCCATGGGTCAGACCTCCTTATTATTTAATTTCTTTGTGAACAGTTACTTTTCTGAGGATGGGGTTGTATTTCTTCAACTCCAAACGCTCTGTGGTATTTTTACGGTTTTTGGTTGTAACGTAACGCGAAGTGCCGGGCATACCACTTGCCTTGTGCTCGGTGCACTCGAGAATTACTTGCACTCTATTACCTTTAGCTTTCTTTGCCATATTAGTTCATCATTTTTATTTCGGTTAAATACCCTTTCTCGACTGCATACTTAATGGCAGCATCCAAACCCATCTTGTTGATGAGACGAAGACCGGCAGCAGAGATGTTAAGGCTGATCCAGCAGCCTTGTTCTACCCAATAGAATTTCTTGCTAAAGAGGTTAACATTGAAACGGCGTTTCGTGCGACGTTTCGAGTGCGAAACGTTATTGCCAACCATAGCTTTCTTACCAGTAATTTGACAAATCTTTGACATCGCTATCTTTTCTTTTTTTAGTTTACTTTTCCAACTTTCACAAAACAGTGTGCAAATTTACAGCATTTTGCGTTACCGTCCAAATTTTAGACCGAGAAAAAAATATTTTTTATTTTTTCGGCCTATTATAGAGCATCACGACGGATTTATCAATTCGCGTAAATTTACTTACCTTTTTGTGTTTCAGGATATTATATATACCCCTAACCTTTCGGCGGTGCAAAGATAAGCATTTTATCGCAATAGACCATATTTTTATATGATCTTATTGAAATATTTTTTTCATCAACCTATACATCGCATAAGACCAATTGTCACGATATCGCATCTTCAAAGAGATTTCACATGCTACATTCGCAGCAAAAATTAATTATCGTCTTATGAAGAATAATCGCATCATTTTTATCGGCACTTCCAACAACACCTCTGCTCGAGAATCAAAGCCGGGCGAGTGCTCAAACATCGTAAATCTCGAAAGACACAACTCAACGCTTCGCCCTGTATCCTCACACAATTTTGCCGGCAGCATTGCCGACAGCAATCGCAAGATATGCTATATACACACATGTAACGGAGAGCAACACATCATTTCGATCTATGGTACAACGCTCTATCACGAGGGTAACATCGCCAACGGAACATGGACAAGCATCAATAAACAACTCTATACACTGAGTGAATCTATGCAAGACATCTGTTCGTTGGGTAATACTCTCATTGTCACGTCTCAACATTATGTCACATATATAGCTTATCGTAATGAGGGATATAAGATACTCGACCACAAACCTCCTATGCCTACCATTCGTTTTTGCGAGAAGGTTATAGAAAATAGTGGTTACATCTTGCCGCAATTAGAGTTTGAGGGTCGCAAAGAGGAATTCTCGGAACAGGACTATGATTTTTACCTCAACCACATCATGGGTCCGCTATACAAGCATCGAGACAAGATACACCAACAGCACGCCTTTTTCGAACCTGTCTTGGTGCGCTATGCATTACGTCTGTTCGATGGCAGTCACATACTACCCTCTCCCCCCATCTTGGTCAATTTACACAACTACACACGATTACTACAAGATTATCACCTCACATTTCTATATAAAGAAGAAACCAACAAAACCACACTGCAAGCCGAAACCATACAGTGGGGTACTATGGGCATTGAGTATATCGTCGACAGTATCAACCTCGACGAGTGGAGCGATATTGTTACAGGCATCGATATTTTTATATCAAAAGAACTATCCCTGATAGAAGACCGTCCCATCGACGAACATTCATACTACGACACGAACAACAAGCAATCGGAGTATGCCTACCAATACAAAATACCTATACAAAAGAGCGCCCACATTGAACAACAAGTACTCAACGAAAGCGTTTTTTACCATCTCACCACACTTAATATAGCAGATATTACACCTCAGAAATTCACCCTCATCGAGCACAATATAAACCCCGACGAAATTATATACCAACCGTTGTTAGAGGTCGACACAATGAGTCTATCCACAATAGGCGCACAACATTCGTTTATATACAACAATCGCCTGCATTTGGCCGATATTACTCAACGACACTATCCCGGATACCCGCCAACAATGTTCTGTTGCTGTAATGAGAACAATGGCAATGCCCTTATATATATGCGTACAAAGATTACTCAACCCAATGGTGGTATTGAGGAGACCGTTGCATTGCTTACAGCGCCCAACTTCAGTATGCAACTTTCGCCTCTCATATCCTACCCCGATGCCAATGCCTTTTCTATGGAAATAGGCATCCGATACAATGGCTATGACTACAAGAAACGCATCGCACTCACAGCCGTAGAAAATGAAGACCGAGCTTCATACATCGGCCCCAATGCGCTATATATAGATGTAAACAATTGGCTTAAGGAAAAAGTCACGAACGATAATTACAACAACTTTCCTACCGTAACATCGACCTTCGTTTCTACACAACGCAACAAAATGATAGTATCGCAAAGCAGCAACCCTTTCTACTTTCCCAACGAGCTATCCTACTACATTTCCAATGGTACAATCAATGGCATGGCTACCGCCACAGCGGCTCTTTCTCAAGGACAATTTGGCGAGTTTCCCTTATATATTTTCACCAGCGAAGGGATATGGAGTATGCAGGTTGGCACCGGCAACATCTGCTATGCGCGATGCACACCGCTCAACAATGAACATACCGGCAAACATAGTTTTATACTCCCTATCGAGAATGCCGTCATTTACCTTTCGGGTAACAAGATATCACTCATCAGCGGCTCGCAGTGCAAGGATTTACTATCGCTCACCGAAATACCTGCCGGCAATTTCAACGATGCATTAGCAAGACTGCTACCCTCGCTTTCTTCTGCCGGAAAAGATATTACACCTATTATTAATTATGTAAAAGAGAATACAACTGCTACCTACAACTACAACAAAAACGAACTGATACTATGCAACAACGACTATCCATATTGTTGGATACTACACCTCCCATCGGGGCATTTATACCGCTGGGAACAATCGATACAAAGCATTGTAGGCTGTGGCGATATGCTGCTGGCACAAAACAGCAATAGGATGATTTACAATCTCAACGACAAAATAGGATCATCAGGTGAGATACAACTTATAACCAAGCCTCTGCAACTTGTACCCGACACATATACTCGCTTGCGACAAATTGTATGGCGCATGCAGGCTTCACACTGCTCACTATCTGTAACTATATTGGCCGCTCACGAACCCGATGGCACATACAAAGTCATACACCGATCGAGATACGATGGTAGCATTAAGGGGCACTTACCAGTACGCATATTGTCAGCACCATACAAATACTTCCGATTGGCTCTTTCGGGTACCGTCTCTCCCGACACTACCATCGATTGTGCCGACCTGACTTATGAAATTGTTGAAAATAATAAATTGAGATAAATTTAAGAAAAACCACCTTTTACAACCGCTTCACTTTGCCCGATGATGTCTCTTGAAACTTGTCAACAAATCTTATATCACGAGGCATTTCGTATCGGGCGAGGTGCTGCGACATATCTTCACGGAGTTGCTGCAACCTCGCGTTGTCATAGGCATCTCCCTCTATCATCAACACAACGTGTTGCCCCAGTCGTTCATCGGGCGCAGCTGTTATATAGAAACGATTCCGTATTAAATGGGCTATTTTCTCTTCAAGTTGCTCGGCACAAAACTTCAGTCCGCCACTCATTATCACATTATCATATCGTCCCAGCCATTTGAAGCGACATGTATCAACAAGTTCAACCACATCATTGGTCACAAATCGACTACCACTCAGCTGTGGTGCATCAATTACCAAGCAACTACGATTGTCGGTAGTAAAAGTCACATCACCTATGGCGGTGTAGAACGCCTCCCCAACCCGTCGCAGTGCCACATGCGAAACGGTCTCGGTCATGCCATATGTCACATAGGTAATGGTAGGCAACATGACCAGTTGACTTTCCAATTGCTCATCAACCGGTGCGCCACCCACAAGCAACTGCTCGATGTTCGACAACTGTTTCTGTCCATCGACACATCGCAGTGTCTCTGCCACCTGCATAGGGACCATAGCTGCCATAGTAATCGGCTCAGTTATATCAAGAAGTGGTGTCGACGATGGCTTTACCACAACAAGATGCGCACCCGCCTCTATGGCGCGCACTATCATCATCTTGCCGGCAATATACGACGGCGACAAGCAAAGGAGTAGCGTAGACTTATCGTCAATACCCAGAAAGCGATTAGTGAGTCGAGCCGATGCCTGCATGTCGCGCTTGAGTAGCGTAATAGGCTTTGGCACTCCGGTAGAACCCGATGTATGGCCTATAATAGTGGGTGAGTCATTATACCACTCCGACAGAAAGTTTACCACATCCTCCTGCACCCTATCTCGCATAGCCTCTAACGAGGTATATAACACTTTGTTTATTTTTATCTCCATGCCAAGTCGGGATATTGCCACTCGCCTTGAGTGTTATAGGTAAGCACTTCGCCTATTTGTTGCAATGGCGAGGGTATATTATTGGTATAAAGCGCACCTGTACCCAATCCTTGAGGAATACGGGTAGACAACGATGCGGTATATCTGGCAATGGCCGACAGACCTATGTTCGACTCCAACGCCGAAGTCATCCACCACCCTATGCCACGTTCGGTTGCCGCCTTTATCCACTGATTGGTTCCCGACAAAGCTCCGGTAAGCGAGGGTTTGAGTATGATATATTGTGGCTTGATTGTATCGAGCATCTGATGGGTAAGTTCGAGAGTCACTTCGCGACATGCTACCAACTCTTCATCGAGGGCTATGGGTATAGGGGTTGTTGCACACAGTTGCGCCATAGCCTCCCACTGACCGGCCTTGATGGGTTGTTCGATAGAGTGTAAGTCATAACGAGCCAATGCGTCCAACTTGCGAGGTGCTTCATCGGGCAAGAATGCTCCATTGGCATCTACACGCAACTCTATCTCGTTGCGCGAAAAACGTCCACGCACCATACGTAGTAAGTCCAACTCGGCATCAAAATCGATAGCGCCTATCTTGAGTTTTACGCAACGAAATCCGGCTTCGAGTTTTTCTTCAATCCTACGCAACATGGTTGCCTTGTCGCCCATCCACACCAGACCGTTGATGGTAATAGGATGCTCGCCCTTATCGAAACGAGAGGGATAGTCTTGCCACCCGTTCAACTCCTGCCAGGCTGTTTCGAAACCAAAGCGTATCGAGGTCCACTCGGCAAGCCGTTGCAAAACATCCCCAAAGGGCATGACACTGACTAGACGACAAGCCTCGACCAAAACAGCCTCATACTCAGGCCTATCATCCGAGCCAAGTCCGCGAAACAAGGCACACTCTCCCCACCCCACACGCTCGGGGCAGGCATCGTCATACAACTGCACCAAGTAGCAATCTTTGTAGGTCATTACACCTCGCGAAGTACCACTGGGCTCTTTAAATTGCAGTCTATACGGAGCATACCTTGCACGCAACATACATCAAGGGAATTTGGGGAATTGTTGGAAATCGGGGTCGCGCTTCTCCAGGAATGCACGCTTACCCTCTTGTGCCTCTTCCATGAGATAGAACATCAACGTAGCATCGCCGGCAAACTCCATCAAGCCGCGTTGACCATCAAGCTCGGCATTGAGAGCACGTTTTATCATACGAATAGCCATGGGACTACGCTTCAAAATAGTTTCGCACCACTCTACTGTTTCATCTTCAAGACGTTCGTAAGGTACTACTTTGTTTACCATACCCATCTCCTCAGCCTCCTTGGCTGTATATTGACGGCACAAGAACCATATTTCGCGAGCCTTCTTTTGTCCAACGATACGAGCCAAATATGACGAACCGAAACCTCCGTCAAAGCTACCCACCTTCGGACCGGTTTGACCGAAACGGGCATTCTCCGAGGCAATAGTCAAGTCGCACACCAAGTGCAACACATGTCCGCCACCTATGGCATAACCATTGACCATGGCAATAACAGGCTTGGGCAAAGAGCGGATAGCCTTGTGCAAATCGAGTACATTGAGGCGAGGTACACCGTTATCATCTATATAACCACCCACACCCTTCACATTCTGGTCGCCACCCGAGCAGAATGCTTTGTCGCCTATACCGGTAAATACCACCACACCTATATCGGCACGTTCGCGACAGATAGCCATTGCATCGAGCATATCGAAGTTGGTCTGCGGACGAAAAGCATTATATACCTCAGGACGATTGATTGTTATCTTGGCTATACCACCATATTGCTGAAAAAGGATGTCACTATACTCCTTTATCGTTTTCCATTCTCTTGTTGCCATA
>CAJGDT010000028.1 GCA_904502265.1 uncultured Barnesiella sp.
GAAGTGTTGCCGCAAAATAATGGTACCGAATATATCGTAGAGTCGGGATTGCATGAAGGCGATGTAATTGTTGCCGAAGGTGCAGGACTCATTCGCGAAGGTACTGTAGTGGTAGCCAAAGATGATAACAAGGAGGAGTAACCTATGAATGTAAAGACATTTATTGATAGACCTATTCTTTCGGGTGTTGTATCGGTAGCTATTCTTATTATCGGTTTTATTGCCTTATCGCAACTTCCGGTCGAGCAGTTCCCCGAGATTGCTCCGCCCACTATCAGTGTGTCGGCCAACTATGCCGGTGCAAGTGCCGAGACGGTACAGAAGAGTGTCGTTATCCCTCTTGAGGAGGCGATTAACGGTGTGGAAGATATGATGTATATGGTGTCGTCGTCGACCAACTCCGGCTCGGCCAATATACAAATATATTTCCGTCAAGGTACCGATGGTGACATGGCTATGGTGAATGTGCAGAATCGTATGGCGCAAGCGCAAGGTTTGTTGCCGGCCGAGGTAACCCGCAGTGGTGTTACAGTGAGAAAACGTCAGACAAGCCGTATCAAGATGTTGGCAGTCTATAGCCCCGATAATACTTTCGACCAGAATTTCATAAGCAACTATATGAAAATCAATGTCGAACCGCGTCTTTCGCGTATTGCAGGCGTAGGTGAGGTTGATATTATGGGTGGCGACTATTCGTTGCGTATATGGCTCGACCCGGGTAAAATGGCAAAGTATAACTTGATGCCTTCGGATATTCGCAAAGTGCTTGATGAACAAAATATTGAGTCTCCTACAGGAACGTTGGGTGCCGATTCGGATAACACTTTCCGTTATACATTGAAGTATCGTGGTAGATATGAAAAAGAGTCCGATTATGAGGAACTTGTAATACGTGCACAGAGCGATGGTACTGTGTTGCGACTCAAGGATGTGGCGCGTGTCGAGTTGGGTTCGCGTAGCTATGAGTATGTAGGTACGGTAAATGGTCATCCGGGTGTTACTTGTATGATATCACAAACATCGGGCTCTAATGCCAATGAAATCATTGAAGACATTGACAAGGTGGTAGAGGAAATCAAGCAAGACTTACCTCGCGGTATGGAGATTGTCGACTTGATGAGTACCAAGGACTTCCTTGACGCTTCTATCAAGAATGTAATTAAGACACTTTTTGAGGCGATATTGCTTGTGATATTGGTGGTGTATATATTCTTGCAAAACTTGCGCTCGACACTTATACCGGCGGCTTCTATTGTTGTATCGTTGGTAGGTACATTCGCCTTTTTGTTGGTAGCCGGATTTAGTCTCAACCTCATTACTCTCTTTGCTCTGGTGCTTGTTATTGGTACGGTGGTTGATGATGCCATTGTAGTAGTAGAAGCGGTGCAGGCAAAGTTTGACGAAGGATACAAGTCGGCTTATGAAGCAACCGTAAGTGCTATGGGTGGTATTACAACAGCCTTGCTTACTACTACGTTTGTCTTTATGGCTGTATTTATTCCCGTAAGTTTCATGGGTGGTACAACAGGTACATTCTATACACAATTCGGATTAACAATGGCTGTAGCTGTGGGTATCTCGTTGCTCACTGCGCTCACCCTCAGTCCGGCACTTTGTGCACTTATCTTGACACCGCACGATACTGCAGCCGAAGGAAAAAAATTGAGCTTTTCTTCACGTTTTCACATTGCATTCGAGGCATCCTTTAGCCGTATTGTCAATAAGTATAAGGGCGGTGTGTCGTTCATGTTCCGTCATCGCTGGTTCTCTATGTTGCTTATTGTGATAGCTTGTGGTGGGTTGTTCTATATGTTGCAAACAACCAAGACCGGTCTTGTGCCCAAGGAAGATATGGGTTCGATAAACATCGATGTACAGACACCTCCTGGTACAAACTTATTGGAGACCATCAAGGTGATGGATGAGATTGATAAGCGTATTAGTGCCATTCCGCAAATTGAAGTCTACTCCAAGACTACAGGACGTGGTATGATGAGTGGTCAAGGTGCATCGTGCGGTATGTTTACCATCCGTCTGAAGAACTGGGATGAACGCAAAGAGAAGTCTGACGATATCGATTCGGTAATAGAGGAGATATATCGTCGCATTGATGATATAAAATCGGCCAAGATACTTGTATTTACACGTGGTATGATTCCCGGCTATGGCGTAAGTAGCGGTTTCGAGTTGTATGTACAAGATCAGAAGGGTGGTAGTATCGAAGACTTGCAGCGCATTACCAACAACCTGATTGCCGAGTTGAATGATCGCCCCGAGATTGCTCGAGCTTCTACATCGTTCGATACTAAATATCCTCAATATCTGCTCGAAGTAGATGCTGCTCGTTGCAAACGTAATGGTGTATCGCCCGATGATGTGCTTGATGTTATATCGGGCTATATAGGTGGTAGTTATGCATCAAATATGAACCGCTTCTCTAAGCTATATCGTGTAATGTTGCAGGCTTCTCCTGAGTATCGTCTCGATACCGATGCCCTGAGTAACATGTTTGTGCGCAGTGATAAGGGCGAAATGAGTCCAATCAACCAATATGTAACCCTTACACGTGTATATGGCGCGCAATCTATTTCACGATTTAATCTCTTTACCGCAATTTCGGTCAATGGACAACCGGCCAAGGGATATAGCTCGGGTGAGGCTATTCAAGCCGTGCGCGAAGTTGCCGCAGAGGTACTTCCTGCCGGATATGGATTTGAATTTGGCGGTATGTCGCGAGAGGAGGCTTCGTCAGGAAAGGCTACGGTTGTAATATTTGCATTCTGTATTGTCTTCATCTATCTTATCCTTTGTGCATTGTATGAGAGCATATTTACGCCCATTGTCATCTTGCTCTCAGTACCTTTCGGTTTGGCGGGTAGCTTCTTGTTTGCTCGCATGTTTGGATTGGAAAATAATATTTATCTACAGATTGGTCTGCTTATGCTTATTGGTCTGTTGGCCAAAACTGCTATTCTGCTTACCGAATTTGCTGCCGAGCGTCGTCGCCAAGGCATGAGTATTGTAGATGCTGCTATGTCAGCAGCTGAGGCCCGATTGCGTCCTATTCTTATGACTTCGTTGACTATGATATTTGGTATGTTACCTCTGATGTTTGCTACCGGTGTGGGTGCAAATGGTAATATATCGATAGGTGTAGGTACGGTTGGTGGTATGCTCATTGGTACGCTTGCACTTATTTTTATCGTGCCGGTATTGTATATCATTTTCCGCACTTTGGAGGAGAAGGTAATGCCTCGCAGATTGCTAAAATAGAATGTTAAGAGTATGAAAAATAATATATTATTTGCATTGACAATGTGGCTGCTTACCATGAGTAGTTGCAATTTGTACACACAATATAAGCAGCCTGAGTTGCCCGTGGTAGATAGTCTTTATCAACGACTGCCTATCGATACTACTGTTATATCGGTCGACAATACCTCCATAGGCTATATGTCGTGGCGTGCGGTCTTTACCGATACCTTGTTACAAAACTGGATTGAACATGGACTATCGCAAAATACCGACTTGAAGATAGCTCAATTGCGAGTTGAGCAGGCCGAGGCGGCTTTGATGCAGTCTCGATTGGCTTTCATTCCGAGTCTCAATTTCTCTGCACAAGGTGGATTAAATCAGTTTGCAGGAAGTGAAGTCAAAACATCGTTTAACTTAGCTGTCATGGCTGACTGGGAGTTAGACGTGTTTGGCAAGCAACTCAATGCTACTCGCGCCTCGCAAGCTGTCTTGGAGCAAACGCAAGCTTATAAGCAAGCTGTTCAAACGAAGTTGATTGCTACTATTGCCGACAGCTATTTTACGCTACTAATGCTCGATGAACAGTTGGAGATAAGCCGTCGAACACTCGACACATGGGAGGAGAATATTCGCACGCTCGAGGCATTGAAGCGTGCAGGTAAGACCAACGAAGCTGCTGTATTGCAAGCCAAGGCAAACCGTCTGAATGTAGAAGGCTCGGTGCTGACACTTGAACGTCGCATTATTGAGCAAGAGAATTCTCTTTCGGTATTGTTGGGTCTGGCTCCGGCAATGTTGCAGCGAGGCAAGTTGTCTGACCAAGTGTTTCCCGAGGAATTGTCGGTGGGTATTCCCTTGCAATTGTTGAGTTTCCGACCCGACGTGCGTCAAGCCGAATATGCGCTTGCCGAGGCCTTCTATATGACCAATATGGCGCATGCCAATTTCTATCCCTCTATATCGCTCACCGGATCGGCAGGGTGGACTAATAACGGCGCAACGATAACCAATCCGGTGGGTTGGTTGCTCAATGCTCTTGGTTCGTTGGTACAACCCCTGTTCAATCAAGGTAAGAATATAGCCAACTTAAAGATTGCCGAGGCGCAACAAGAGGAGGCTTTGCTGTTGTTCCGACAATCGTTGCTTAATGCAGGTGCTGAGGTCAATAATGCTTTGGTACAATGGCAGACAGCTCGCAAGCGTATCGATATTGATGCAAAACAAATATTGAACTTGCAAGCGGCTATATGGAACACTCGCTTGTTGATGAAACATGGTAGTGCCAACTATCTCGAGGTGCTTACTGCTCAACAAAATCTCTTGCAAGCCGAACTGATGCAAGCATCCGACCGTTATGACGAGATACAAGGTGTTATCTCACTCTTCCATGCCCTCGGTGGTGGTACGGACTGATGTTGAATTGTTGCGGATATTGATAGCCGAATTCTATTTATCGCTTGCTTTAAGCGTTAGAAATATCATCCCGGTGTAGAGTACTACACTGGGATTTTTTTATTTACATGTAACTGTTATTTTATAATATAACACCTTTAAATTATTTTACATTCCGTCCTACGAGGTAGAAAAATGGCGGAAATATTACAATATATACCGAAATGTAAACAATGTAATTTAGGATACAATATGGAATTTACATAGTTTTGCGTTAGGATACATGTGAAGCCGACTGTATACACAATGTCTACAAAAAGGCAACTATTTGTCGATATCATAAAGTTTATCGGTATATAAAAATTTAATATTAAAAAAAACAAAAAAACAGTATGAGAAAAATTATTATTTCGTTGCTTTGCTTAAGTGCTTTATTTACAATTAATGTTTCTGCTCAAGAGAAGGGTGAAATGTATGTGGGAGGAAGTTTTAATATTGGTGCTACAACCTTCACACATGAGGATGGCAATCTTAATGCTTTAACTTATGCGGTGATTCCCGAATATTCATATTTTGTAGCCAATAATTTCCGCATAGGAGCTGAGTTGTCATGTAATTTTGCAGCCGATGTGGCAATATTTACTCTTTCTCCTAATTTCTCTTATTATGTAAAACTGTTAGATAATTTCTACTATACTCCCGAGCTCACTCTCGGAGGTGGTTTTATAACAGGAAAAGACTTTGCATTAGGTGCCGTTTCTTTGGGTCTTAACGTGATTGCTTTTGAGTTTAAACCCTCTAAACATGTAGGACTTTGCTTAAACCTCGATAACATATTCCACGCATATTTGCCTAAAAGTTCGTTAGGCTCTGTGCATTTTGGCATATTAAACTCTGTTGGTCTTGGATTTCGCTACTACCTATAATCTGAGTAGTTGCAGTGTAAAACAAGAGTATATCCAACCACATCGTATTACAAATCGCCTCGCTACATCGAGTGGCGAGGCGATTTGTATATGATAATCATTTCTCTATCTTATCGGAGAGATGATAAATCGGAAAGTATAGTCTTGGTAAGGTACTTGATAGGGCTTGAGTGGCCATGCGCCCCACGAATTGATACAAGCTAGGCCGCGCTGTACCAAGTCGAAGCAGAGGTGTGTGGTGTTGTCGGGTACCAACTCGCCCGAGTGGCGGCGATAGTCGTTGCGTGAGAGGTCGAGTGCCTCGATAGAGTAGGGAAGTGCCGATGCCGAGAAGGGTGTGGCAGCTTTAATACATAATCCGCCACCGGTGCTATCCAGTACCTTATAATATCGAAGGTCGCTGTGTGTACCCGATTCTTGTGGACGAGCCATCTTATCGTTGTACATTTCGTCGACGTCTTGACGATATAACCCTATGCGTGCTCCGCTCTTGCGGTCGCTATAGTTTTCCACTTCGCCACGACCATAATACTCTACGACATTGTATCGAGCGGGCATTTCCATGCGCATGCCGTAGCGGAATAGTTGAGGTATATCAGTTCCTTCGGTAGTGTGCATAGCTTGCGTAACGGCAATCTCGCCCTCGCCATTGATTGTGTAGTCAATGGTTAGTTGTGCTTTTACCTCGGGCATATCGAAGCGTGTGTTGATAATTGCGCAACCATTCTCAATGGTATAATCGAATGAAGTGAGTTTCATTTGAGGACTGCGCCATACGGCAAATTGCTTGTGCAACTGAGCGCCCCAATCGTTTTCGGTGGGTGCGCGCCAGAAGTTGGGCCTTAATGAACTGCCGTCGGGCATCATGCACATTGTGCCATAATCCATGCGATTGATAAATCCGTTGCGACCAAATGATATTATCCAGTCATTTCCCTCAATGTGAACAGCTTTCTCAAACTGTGTTATCTTGATGTCGCGGTCTGATTTATTCAGGGTGTAGGCCTTTTCTGTGTCGTACTCTTTTACAATGTGTTGATTGTATGCTACTACGTGATTGAGTGGCAATAAAGCCTCTTTGTTGCGAGTAATAAACTCAATGTTGAGCAGTACCTCTTGAGCCGTATCCGATATTTTCTCTAAATCGTAGTTGAGCGTGTAGTTCTTGCATTCTTGTGGTGCAACGTCAAGATGTTCTATGCTGCCACCTTGCATGGCAATGCCATCTACTACCAACTGCCAGTTGAGACGATAGTTGCTCAGATCAATAAAGAAGTTCTCATTGTATAGTTCAATGATTCCGTTCGTAAGGTCAATAGGACGAGTCCATATTGATTGGTATTGGAAGCGCACCTCGTAAGCATGAGCTTGGGGTGTGCGGTCGCCGGCGATGATGCCGTTGCAATTAAATGAATTGTCGGTAGCATCATAGTCGTTGTAGTCGCCGCCATATAGGAACGATACTCGACCATTATCCTCATAACGAGCCAAACCCTGATCGACAAAATCCCAGATAAATCCACCTTGATATTGGGCATATTGGCGAGTTAAGTCCCAATACTCCTTAAATCCACCCATCGAGTTACCCATGGCATGTGCATACTCGCATTGTATCAGGGGGCGTTCTGGATTGCTTTGCAAATATCTTTCGCACCACTTCGGCGAGGCATACATGGGACACATGATGTCAGTGAAGTGTGAGTTGACAAAATACTGATAGTCGACAGCGCGTTCGTAGTGAATAGGACGTGAGGGGTCGTACTCTCTTATCCAACGATAACAAGCCTCGAAGTTTTTACCCATGCCGGCTTCGTTACCCATGCTCCAGATGATAACCGAAGGGTGATTCTTGTCGCGCAATACCATGCGTTGGTTGCGTTCAAGATGCGCCTTCGCATACGCATCCACACGAGCAAGTGTCTTTTCGTCGTAACCCATACCATGCGACTCAACATTGGCTTCGTCGACAACATACAAGCCGTACTCGTCGCATAGGTCATACCATTCGGGGGTATTGGGGTAATGGCATGTACGTACAGCGTTGATGTTTAGTTGCTTCATGAGCATGATATCCTCTATCATGCGTTCGCGTGTCATTACAAATCCCTTACGAGGGTCTATTTCGTGGCGATTTACACCCTTGATAAGAATGGGCTTTCCATTGATAAGTAGCTGACCTCCTTTAATTTCCGATGTGCGGAAGCCTATACGTTGAGCAACAATCTCGGTCGTTCTTTGATGGTTGCGAATGCGGGCTGTTAATTTGTATAGGTGGGGTGCTTCGGCACTCCAGAGTATGGCATTCTCTACCTGTAATGTCGTTGATGCTTTATTGCTACGTGGTACAATGTTTTGTGTTGCTACAGCATTGCCATTTGAGTCAATGAGCGATAACTCAATATCGGTAGCTTTGCCTGTCAATTGCATATCAACCGTCAGGGTGCCATTGCGATAGTCGCTATCGAGCATAGGTGTGATGTGCCAGTCGACCATACGTGTCTTGTCGCGAGCCTCTATTGTAACATCGCGCGATATGCCACACATGCGCCATAGGTCTTGGTCTTCGAGGTATGTGCCGTCACACCAGCGGAACACTTGTAAGGCAATGAGATTGTCGCCGGGCTTTACGTATCGTGTAATGTCGAACGATGCCTCCAGGTGGCTGTCCTCTGAGTAGCCTACAAACTTACCATTTATCCACACATATACGTTGGATGTTACAGCACCTATATTGAGAATAATATCGCGACCTTTCCAGTTCTCGGGTAGGTTGAATGTGCGACGATATGAACCTACGTGGTTTTGCTCGATAGGCACGTAGGGTGGATTATTCTCAAAATTTTTGCGCCATGCATAGCCAATATTGACATACAAAGGGTCGCCATAACCATTCAATTCCCACATACCGGGTACTTCCATTTTATCCCAGCTACTATCGTTGTAGTCAACCTTGAAAAAGTCGGTAGGGCGCATATCGGCATTCTCTACCCAATTAAAATGCCAAGTACCGTTGAGAGTGAGTTCGTAGTTATTCTCACTATCGCCATTATTAACTATATGATAATCGGCATGCATAGGTAGTCGATTGATGGCATTGATGTTGGGGTCTTGCCATTCGGTAAAACTCTGGGCGCAGAGTGTAAACATACTGCCTAACGCTGTTGCGCAGGCTATAAGCCAGTGTTTCATGGTGATAATATTTAAGTATTAGAGCTTTATTTCTTGGTGCTTACAGCCAACAATACACCTAATACGATACCCAACAGAGCTGCAAACAATACACGTTGCTCGGTAGGCAAAAGGAAGGTGATAGTGTGTGCGGGATACCAGAAGAAGGGGATGGTTTTCTTGAATACAAATCCCCATTGAGCGTTCCAGTTGATATTGGCAAACATTTCGGCCATAGGAATGGGTGTGATAAGTGCCTTAACCGAACCTCCACAACGAGCTATGTGTGCATCGGTTATCTTGTGGAATGTCATAAATACAGGTGCAAAGATGGTGTTCATTGCTACCGATACCGAGAGGGCTACCAATACTTTGGCCCAAGAGAAGTCGGCTGACTTGAGTAGTGATGTTGCATCGGCCAAGCCCAATTTCTCAAGGAATACAGGTGTACCTGCCGAGAAGATAGTCATAGCCATGCTAATACCCATACCTAAGAAACCCCATACAATAGCGCGGGGCAATATACCGAATGTCTTTGAATAATATGTACCTGTACTGATGCGGTGTCCGAGCATCTCACCCATGGTTGAGAGGATGCCGAACTTAAGGAAACTCATAATCATACTATGCTCGGCATTGAATGTCTTGTACCAAGCGTATACGGGTTCAATAACAAAGAAGGGCAAGAATAAAGCCACTACACATACTGCAAAGATTAAATCGCTCTTTTTCATAGCATTAATGATATTTGTTTTTGTTTAGTTACTGAATAAATTTCTCTCAAAAAACAAAGATAGTGAGAATTTTTGGTTCTTTAGTAATGATTTATATACTTTTGGATTTGTGCAAAAGAAAAACCCGATAACTTTTCAGCTATCGGGCTCATATTGCATACTAAATGTATGATGATTATCCACAACGTGATGTGCCACAGTTGGTGCAGATGAGACAGCCTTCTTGATAGATTAGGGTCTCTTGCTTACAGTTGGGGCAAGTTTGTCCACTGGCTTGCATACCATTGGGCAGATATTTTTTCAATGCGCGCTCTACACCGTTTTTCCAGGTATTGATTGTTTGGCTATCGAGTTCGAGACTCGCAACGAGTTTCAATACTTGATCAATGGGCATGCCATAGCGCAATACGCCCGATATAAGTTTGGCGTAGTTCCAGTATTCGGGGTTGAACTTATCTGACAAGCCTTCGATTGTGATTTTGTAGCCACGTTTGTTGACAAACTGGAAGTCGTATCGTTTGTAGCCATCAGCATCAACGGCTTTGATAATCTTACCTTTGGTTACATTCTTGGGGCAGAAGATACCATCATCGTCATCAGCAAAACCTGTAAAGATTTCGTAAGGTTTACCATCGAGCAAGCCAACAAAGGCAATCCACTTCTCTTTGTTGTTTTGGAAACGAACTACATCGGCCTCCAACTCAATGGGACGCTTGTGGGCTACAATGGGTGTTGCGGGTACTGCTGCGGCCTCGGCGGCTGCGGCTTCAGCTGCTTTGCGCTTTTCTTTCTCCTCTTTTTCTTTGCTAACCGATATGAGTACACCCGAGCGTGAGCCATCGCGATATACAGTACATCCTTTGCAACCAGAGCGCCATGCCTCTACATAGAGGTCGTTCACAAGTTCTTCGCTCACATCGCTGGGCAAGTTAATAGTAACGCTGATAGAGTGGTCTACCCACTTTTGTACGCGGCCTTGCATACGTACCTTTTGCAACCAATCGACATCGTTCGATGTGGCTTTGAAGTAGGGCGATTTGGCTACCAATTCATCTATCTCTTCTTGTGTATATTTGCTCTTGACTTCCATGCCGTTAGTTTCCATCCAAGTCATAAACTTGTGGTGGTACACAACGTATTCTTCAAATGCATCACCATTTTCATCCCAGAAGTCAGGATGTACCTCGGCATCATTGGGATTTACTTTGCGACGACGTTTGTAAACGGGCAAGAATACAGGCTCAATACCCGATGTGGTTTGCGTCATAAGGCTGGTTGTGCCGGTAGGAGCAATTGTAAGACATGCTATATTGCGACGACCATATTTTACCATCAATTCATACAACTCGGGGTCAGCCTCTTTCAAGCGATTGATGAAGGGATTATTTTCCTCTCGTTTAGCATCGAATATCTCAAATGCACCACGTTCGCGTGCCAAATCTACCGATGAGCGGTATGCTGCTAACGCCAATGTGCGGTGTACATTTTCTGACATAGCAGTTGCCTCTTCTGTACCATAACGAAGACCAAGCGAAGCAATCATGTCACCTTCTGCAGTTGTGCCTACACCGGTACGGCGGCCTTGAAGTGTGCGTGTACGTATTTTATTCCACAAGTTCAACTCGGTGTGTTTTACCTCGTCGGTCTCGGGGTCAGCAGCAATCTTTTCGATAATCTTTTCAATTTTCTCCATTTCAAGGTCGATGATATCGTCCATGATGCGTTGAGCCTTGGCGACGTGCGACTTGAACAAATCGTAGTCGAAGTAAGCCTTGGGAGTGAAAGGATTAACAACGTATGAATAGAGATTGATAGCTAACAAGCGGCAACTGTCGTAGGGGCATAAAGGTATCTCGCCGCAGGGGTTAGTCGATACAGTTTTGAAACCAAGGTCGGCATAGCAGTCGGGTACTGACTCGCGACGGATTGTATCCCAGAACAATACACCGGGCTCGGCCGATTTCCATGCATTGTGTACAATTTTACGCCATATTTCACGTGCATTTACCTCTTTAGTTACATATGGATCGTTACCTTCGATAGGGTATTGTTGCACATAAGGTTCGCCCGATATAGCGCACTCCATGAAGCGGTCGTCTATCTTTACCGATACATTGGCACCTGTTACTTTACCCTCGGTCATTTTAGCATCGATAAATGCTTCAGAATCGGGGTGCTTGATAGAAACAGTGAGCATCAATGCACCACGGCGACCATCTTGAGCAACCTCACGGGTAGAGTTCGAAAAACGTTCCATAAAAGGAACGAGGCCGGTTGATGTGAGTGCAGAGTTCTTAACGGGTGAGCCTTTGGGTCGGATGTGTGACAAGTCGTGACCTACACCGCCACGGCGTTTCATGAGTTGTACTTGCTCTTCGTCAATCTTTATAATACCACCATATGAATCTGGCTCACCGGTCAATCCTACAACGAAGCAGTTTGAGAGTGAACCTATCTGGAAGTTGTTACCAATACCTGTCATGGGGCTACCTTGGGGTACAATGTAGCGGAAGTGCGACATGAGGTCGAACAACTCTTGTGCAGACATGGGGTTGCTGTACTTTTGCTCGATGCGTGCTATTTCGTTGGCAATACGCCAGTGCATGTCATCGGGTGTTTTTTCATAGATGTTGCCAAAAGAGTCCTTTAAGGCATACTTGTTAACCCATACGCGAGCTGCAAGTTCATCGCCTTTGAAGTACTCAAGCGAAGCGGCAAATGCCTCTTCGTGTGTGTAGATTTTCTGTTCCACTTTCTTTGAGATATATTAATCGTTTGTACAATGCGTTTTAATGAGGTTTGTCTGCCCTGTAAAATTTTTTGCAAGTATACGGAAAATAATTTTATTTGCATTAAAAAAGAAATAAAAAATATTGGTGAATTTATAAAGTTTTCAATTTTAAAAATTAAAGTATTGAAAAACAGTATATTGTATTTTTTGATTGATTAAAAAGTTTTCCAAAACATTCTTTTTGTGATTTGTTTGTGTTTTTAAAAATGAAATTTATGATTGCTTGTTTCTTCTGGGTAAAAGTGTAGAATGATTATTTTGTGAGTATTTTATCGCTGTGCTGTTTTATAAAAAAAGAATATTATTTATTAATGTGTGGTGATATTTTTCAACTACTTTAAGGTGTGAGTTGTTCTCTTGGAAAAACTTTGGAAAATGATAGTGTTGATATTTGTATTAATTCTTTTAACTGCTC
>CAJGDT010000029.1 GCA_904502265.1 uncultured Barnesiella sp.
AATTACGTTTATTGCAATGCTGTCGTATTTGAAGAGTTTGTCTTTTTCGGGTAGAATATAGAACTCTTTTATATTACTGGCAGCCTTTCCTATACACCAGCATAGCAAGGTGTTAAATTTTACACCGTTACGCTTGCTTGCATTAAGCAGTTTGGTGACATTAAATGTTTTGGTAAGCGTCACCATGGGCATTGGAGAAGTCATCCAAAGTTCATAAGCTTCTGCACGTGTGGTTTCTTGAGGAGCTATTTCTATTTTCATATTATCATTTTACATTATTATTAATGTACACTCTTTAATCCTATGATAGAGGCGATAAGCGTAAAGATAAAAAACAAGCGCCAAAATGATGCCGGCTCTTTGAAGAAGAGTATACCTATAATCACTGTCCCTACTGCTCCTATGCCAGTCCATACGGGGTAGGCTGTACCCAATGGAATGGTTTTCGAAGCTTTTGTTAGTAGAAACATACTAAGGGTACAAATCAACGCAAAAGCCAAATACCACAACGCGGCTTTGTAACCCGTAGCCAGATTGCCTTTTCCAAGGCAGAAGGCAAAGCCTGTCTCGCACAGCCCTGCCAAAATCAATAATATCCAATTCATATCTATCAATATACCTCACCGAGGGCTGCAGAAATTTCCGGCGTCTCCTTCCGAGGTTATGCTAAGCAATTATTTTTTTTGACAAAAAACTCTTATCTATATCACCTCCTCATACATCAAGTAGTGACATTCGTCCATGCCGAGTTTTTTGTACACCTCTTGTGCGCGGATGTTGCCCTTGTCGACATATAGGCGCACTTGCGACACTCCTTGTTCGTGAGCCATCTCCTTTACATGTGCATACATAGCTTTGTAGATGCCTTTTCCTCTATATTGGGGTATTACATACACACTCTGTACCCACCAGTACCAGCAGTTGTTCCAGTCACTCCATTCGCGGGTGAGCATAAGGCTACCTACTGCTTCATTTTCTACTCGAGCTATAAGGTATGTACCTTTATTGGCATCGTTCATCACGGCTGTTACCCCTTGGGTTATCTTTGCGGGATTAAGCTTGAAGCCTTCCGACTCCATGGCCATCTCTATCTGAAACTGTGCAATAGTAGTAATATCGTCCACTGTGGCCTGAGCTACATGACAGCGGGACGGTTGTGTTGTGTCGTTCATCATGTTTGGTGTTGTGCTTGTCTTGTCTAGCAAAGGTAGCTAATAATGTATTTCCACAATTGATATAGTGTATAAAAAAAGAGCGATAACCCAAGTAGGGGGTTACCGCTCAAGCGTTAGTTTAAATAATGCTTACTTGGCAGCTTCCCATTTGCAACGAACGGGCGATACTATTGCGCCTTCTTCTTTGAGTTGCTTCATGGCTTTATCTACCTCTTTACGGTCTATACCGCTAAGTTCTGCTATTTTACCGGCATTGAGGGGCTCGCCGGCAGCCTTCATTGTAGCTAATACTTTTTCTTTTGTTTCCATAATCTATCTATTTTATTTGTTATTATTTAATTATTAGGTTTTTGTCTTTTTCTGTTATTCTTCCAGTTTCCAACCACCATCGCCATGGTATATCATCTGCCGAGTCATGCCGCCATCAATACAGATGTTCTCACCGGTTATAAAACTTGCCTTATTGCTACAGAGGAACATTACCATATTGGCAATATCCTTGGGATGACCCACGCGACCTACGGGTTGTTGTATGGCGTCTACACCCTCTATTGCTATATCGGTAGTATTAATCCATCCGGGCGATATAGAGTTTACGCGTGCTCTACCGGCAAGGCTCATGGCCAGTGCATGAGTTAGTGCCGCTATACCTCCCTTAGCAGCTGTGTAACTCTCAGTTTGAGGCTGGCTCATACGGTCACGCGACGAAGATATATTCACGATAGATGCTCCTTGCGACAGATGTTCATGTAACAATTTGACCAAATAAAATGGTGCGGTAACACCCACACTCATGGCATATTGAAACTCTTCGAAGCTGCACTCTTTGATGCCACTCATATAGGGTGGGGCATTGTTGATAATACAATCTATGGTGTCGTGCTTAGTCAATATTTCGCCGACAAATGCCTCTATAACTTCCTTACACGATATATCACCAACAAAGTGGTTACCATCAACTTTATCAATAACATATACATGGGCACCGCAAGTACGAAACTCCTCGGCAATACATTTTCCAATGCCGCTTGCACCACCGGTTACTATAACTACTTTGTTGTCAAATTCATGTTTAGTCATAATAGTATATGTTTTTCGTAACAAAGATAAGAAAATAATCTGTTATTGGTGAATATTTAGCTATTATTTTAATAATTATTACAAATTTATATGTAATACAAAGTGTGAGAGAAGATATAAAAATCATCACATATATATAATGCGTGAAAGTGTTATGACATATGTGTATTTATTTATCTATCTGGTTGCGAGGTATTAGAAGATTGAGTACTACGCCTACAAGTGCTGCCAAACCAATACCACCAAGAGTGATACTACCAGATGTAAATTCAGCGCCACCAATACCGAGGGTCAATATGAGTGATGATATAACCAAGTTGCGTGTATTACCCATATCAACTTTATTCTTGATTAAGGTATTGATACCCACAGATGCAATAGTTCCAAACAATAAAAGCATAATACCTCCTAATACAGCCTCGGGAATAGTCTTAAGCAAAGCACTAACTTTACCCAACATAGAAAAAAGAATACCGAAAACTGCTGCAATACGGATAACACTGGGATCGGTAATCTTTGTGAGCGAAATGGCACCTGTAACCTCCGAGTATGTTGTTACAGGAGGACCTCCAAGCAATGAAGATGCGATACAAGCTAACCCGTCACCCAACATTGTACGATGTAAACCGGGGTCTTTCACAAAGTCTTTCTCAGCCACCTCGTTGATCGCATATATATCACCAATATGTTCTATCACAGGCGCTATAGCTACAGGAGCCATAAAAATGATAGCTTCCCAGCAAAACTCAGGACGAACAAAAGCGGGTAGGGCAAACCATGAAGCATCTAATACCGGTTGAAAGTCAATTAACCCCATAGCAACAGAGACTAAATAGCCTACAAGAATACCCGAGAAGATGGGTATGAGTTTGAGCAACCCCTTACCAAAGAGTGATACTACAACAGTAGTGAGTAGTGCAGTAATAGCGAGTAGCCAATTACTCTTGGCCATATTAACACCGGTTGCGGCCAATGACAGTCCAATGAGCATGATAACCGGACCAACCACTACCGGCGGAAAAAGACGCACAACGAATCCCAAGCCACGCAAACGCACCAACAAACTCATCAATCCATATACGAGACCTACGGCTATCAAGCCCGATAGAGCGCCCGGTAAACCATACAGTTCAGTAGCCTTAATTATGGGGGCTATGAATGCGAAACTGCTACCAAGAAACACAGGAACCTTTCCCTTTGTAACTGCATGAAAAATGAGAGTACCCACACCGGCTGTTAGCAGTGCAACCGAGGGATCAAGACCAACCAATAGTGGTACTAAGACCGTTGCACCAAACGCTACGAATAAAAATTGTGCTCCTACAATAGTCTTCTGAGCGATGTTAAGATTACTTTTCATATAAACAAAGTGTTTTATTATCTTCGCAAAAATAGCAATATTCGAGGTTATATGATTAAATATTTTCAGAAATAAATACTATATTTGCCATTGTAACACAAAATATTTTACTATGGCATTACATATTGTAGATCATCCGTTGGTACAGCATAAACTAAGTCTTATGCGCAAGAAAGAGACTTCAACAAAAAAATTTCGCGAACTACTCAAAGAGATCTCTTTTTTCCTCGGATATGAAATTACCCGCGATTTCAAACTGACATACGAAGAAATAGAAACCCCACTGGCTAAGATGAATGCCCCCAAGATATCAGGCAAGAAAGTTGTTATTGCACCCATCCTTCGTGCAGGTCTTGGTATGGTAGAAGGACTTACATCTCTTATCCCCTCAGCACGTGTTGGACACATAGGCATGTATCGCGACGAAGAGACTTGCAAGCCCGTATTCTACTACTACAAAATGCCTGCAGAAAAAAGTCGTCTGGTAATTGTTACCGATCCAATGCTTGCAACCGGTGGTAGCGCTTGCGATGCCATTACACGCCTGAAAGAAGATGGGTACAAAAACATTCGTCTCATGTGCTTGGTTGCTGCACCCGAGGGCGTTAAAGCTGTTACAGAACAACATCCGGATGTTGATATATACCTTGCAGCACTTGACGAGCGCTTGAATGAGAGGAACTATATCGTACCAGGTCTTGGTGATGCAGGAGACCGCATTTTTGGCACCAAATAACGAACTATATTATTGTATTATTTACGATTATTGTCTTTATACAGATAGTCTATCAATAAAAAAGCCACCCTCGGGGTGGCTTTTGTGCTTTCATCAGACTGTTTATCCTAAGTATGATTTCAATAATTGGCTTTGAGCCTTTTGACGCAAATGTCTGATAGCTTTTTCTTTAATCTGGCGTACACGTTCGCGGGTTAGGCCAAACTTGTCGCCAATTTCTTCGAGGGTCATCTCTTGACAACCAATACCGAAGACCATTTTGATAATTTCACGCTCGCGAGGTTGCAACAACTGCAAGGCACGTTCTATCTCCTTTGACAAGGACTCGTCAATCAAAGAACGGTCGGCAATAGGAGAGTCGTCGTTTACCAACACATCAAGGAGGCTGTTGTCTTCACCTTCAACAAAAGGTGCATCTACAGAAATGTGACGACCCGACACTTTCAGTGTATCTGAAATTTTGTCTACGGGTATATCCAACTCTTCTGCAAGCTCCTCGGGCGAAGGTTTACGCTCATTCTCTTGCTCAAACTTCGACAACGCTTTACCGATTTTATTCAGTGAGCCTACTTGGTTTAGAGGCAAGCGAACAATACGAGACTGCTCGGCCAATGCTTGAAGGATTGATTGACGTATCCACCACACTGCATAAGAAATAAACTTAAAACCGCGTGTTTCGTCAAACTTCTCAGCTGCTTTAATCAAACCCAAGTTGCCCTCATTGATAAGGTCGGGAAGGCTGAGACCTTGGTTTTGATACTGTTTGGCTACAGAAACGACAAAACGAAGATTGGCGCGGGTAAGTTTTTCCAACGCTGCATGATCGCCTTGCTTGATACGTTGTGCGAGTTCCACCTCTTCTTCGACAGTAATGAGGTCTTCGCGACCAATCTCTTGCAAATACTTGTCGAGAGATGCACTCTCACGATTGGTGATTGATTTGGTAATTTTTAATTGTCTCATCTTACAATATGATGTGAATTGCAAAGTTACGACTTATTTGTTTATGTGATATATAAAATATTGTTAAAATACGATTTTGTCGTGAACTTTTCTTTTATATGCACTATAAACTTTATTTCAAACGCAGTTATATGCCTTTTTATTGTGAACAAGAAAAGAATATTATAGGTTGAATTTATAAGTATGTTTGATAATTTTTCGGACCTATTTAACAAGTAGTTTTTCAAGACTAATTTTACGATTTAAATAGTGCAAGCTATAAACATCACATTATAGCTTGCACCTCATTATATTATTCAGACAAATCTACGGCATAATACATTAGTTTTCCATTAGGATATATTCCTGTTATAAACATCACTTTACGGTCGCTACTTGAACGAGTAATACTATCAAAGATTTTCTCGATATCGCTTACAGATGAGATTGTTTTATTGTTAATATCAAGTATTACAAATCCTTCTCGAATACCGGCATCTTTGAATTTTCCGGTTTTCAGGCCTACTACCTCAACACCACTACGTATATTAAGTTCACGTTTTTGCGCATCGGTAAGATCCTTAAAAGCTGCTCCCATTGATGTAAAATTCGACACTGAAGTCATCTCTGTTCCGCCTTGGCTGTTTTTGAGTGTGATTTCAACATTAATGTCTTTTGCACCTCGTCTTATCGTCACATTTATTTTGTCGCCAGGATTGTAACGACCTATCTGTTCTTGCAAAGATGCTCCGTTCGTAATTTTCTTGCCATTTATAGCAGTGATTACATCACCAACTTCTACACCAGCCTCCAGGGCTGCACTGCGATCGCGTACCTCGGCCACATACACACCTTCATGCACATCAAGTTTTTTCTCTTTAGCAAGTTCCGAAGTAATCTCTTGGAACGAAATACCCATTACAGCACGTTGTACTGTACCATATTGACGCAAGTCGGTAATTACCTTACTTACAATACTTACCGGTATTGCAAACGAATAGCCGGCATAATTGCCTGTTTGTGAAAAGATAGCTGTATTGATACCCACCAATTCTCCGGCAGTATTTACAAGAGCACCACCACTATTACCAGGATTAACCGCAGCATCAGTCTGTATAAATGACTCTATATCGAGTTGACTTCTGTTCATATTTCCACTTATTCGTCGTGCCTTTGCACTCACAATACCGGCGGTAACTGTAGATGTCAAGCCAAATGGATTACCTACAGCGAGCACCCATTCACCTATGCGGAGGTCGTCCGAATTGCCAAACTTTACCGTTGGCAGATCTGTAGCCTCTATCTTTATCAATGCAAGGTCGGTGGTAGGGTCAGTACCGACGATAGTGCCATTAAACGAGCGATTATCGTTAAGTGTAACCTCTAACTTATCAGCTCCTTTTATTACGTGGTTATTAGTAACAATATATCCATCCTTCGAAATAATTACGCCCGATCCTAAACCACTTTGCGGTCGTTGCTCACGCTGTCCTTGACCAGGCCCAAAGAAAAATTCAAATATAGGATCTTGGTATCCGTTACTCCTGGCTACAGTTGTTGTTCGTATACTAACGACAGCATTTACCGTACTTTCTGCAGCATTTGTAAAATCTAAGCCTGTCGAACGATACGAAGTAGGAGTATATGATGCCTCTTGCGACACCTCATGTTTCGCATCAACAGCATAGGCATCATTACTATTGCAAATAGAACCACAAGCTATAATACTTGTACACATTAATAAAATGGACATTGCCATACTTGCTTTTTTTACTATCATATCTTTAATGTTTAAATGTTAAATTCTTGCGTTTTTAATATTTTCACGTGTTAAAATTAATACTTTACTTGACACATTACACCTTTTATGGCTATTATTTAAGCACTTTTAATACAGCCGTCAAGTGATTAACTGTGATTAACTGTAAAGAGGGGTTTATTAAACAATTTACATAATTATCATTGTATTGTGTCATCTCATATTAATTAAGTAACGAGCGTTGAAATTTGTTCCTTGAATGCTACAAAAAAAACATTACAACTAATTTGAGATAATTATACCACAAAACGGCAAAAATTATTATCTTTGCACGTTACAGTAAGTCGGTCTGTCGCGCAAACACATGTTTGTGAGGAAAGTCCGGGCAACACAGAGCACCATACTTCTTAACGAGAAGCCGTTCGTGAGGGTGGAGTAGCGTAACAGAGAATAACCGCCACCGCAAGGTGGTAAGGGTGAAAAGGTGGGGTAAGAGCCCACCGGGCGGTGTGGCAACACATCGTGCCGTACGTCTTATGGGTTGTAAGGTTATGTATACCGGCGCAGTAGGGCTGCTCGTCCGATGCCGGGGGGTAAACCGCGAAGAGCTTTATGGTGACATAAAGCCAAGATAAATGACAGACGCCTCTCTCGAGAGGTACATAACCCGGCTTATAGACTTACTGTATTTTTTTTCTGCATATTTAAAAGGACTATGAGCACACCGAATAAAAACAATATCTGGAGCAAAATGATTCTTGCTATACGCAAGGGTTGGTGTTTTGTTCGTGAGGATGTGTGGAAGTGTCATAGCAATAACTTCTTTATTCATCTCATTAAGACGGTAAACCTTTCGGTACGTTGTTTTCTTAATGAAATGCTTCAACAACGTGCTTCGGCACTCACATTCCGTACACTTTTAGCCATAGTACCGGCATTGGTTGTACTCTTTGCCATCGGCAAAGGTTTTGGATTTAACTCCATCATTGAGGAGCAGCTTTACATCGCATTTCCAGCCCACCACGGAGCACTTGAGTATGCCTTTACATTTGTAAGTGGATATATTGACCAGATGCACTCGGGCATCTTTGTCGGAATAGGTATCGTATTGCTATTATGGACATTGATCAATCTAATGAGCGATATTGAAAATACCTTTAACGACCTCTGGAATGTACCCAATCGCAAGCTGACACGTCGAATCACCGATTACTTGGCCATGTTTATTCTCATGCCCATACTGTTACTACTTAGTAATGGTATGTCTATCTTCGCGACTACACTACTCGACAAAATACCTTACATTTCGTCACTTGCGCAACACATCATGCAAGTGTCGTCATATGTACTATCATGGGGATTCTTTGCGCTTGCCTATAAACTCCTTCCCAATGCTAAGGTTAAGTACAAACACGCCATCATTTCAGGTATTATATGCGGTACAGCGTTCAACATCTTCCAGTGGATATACCTCTCAGGACAGATATGGGTATCGAAGTACAACGCCATATATGGTAGCTTTGCATTTCTACCCCTATTATTGTTGTGGTTGCAATTCTCATGGCTTATATGCCTCATAGGCGTAGTGCTGTCATACTCATCACAAAATGTGTTCAATTTTGATTACGAGAAAGATATCAAGAACATATCGCGCAACTACTACGAGCGTGTACTCATTACCATCATGGCCATTATTATCACTCGCCGTCACAATGGTAAAGAGGCCCTTACATGCTCCGAGTTGGCGCACACCTACACAATACCCATACAGCTTGTGTCGCGTGCCATTAACGACTTGTTGCATGTAGAGTTAATAGCTCCCACGCCTGTCGAGAACGACTTTGCCTACATAGCTACTGTAGATAGTAACGATCTCACTATAGGAAAACTATTGCGTCTTATAGACGATCATGGGTCAAAAGACTTTGTTGACTCTATAAATAATAAAGCAACACAAAATGATGTATTAGGCAACATTAATAAAATATGCTATGACAATGCCTCACAAGCATTGGTGGCCGATATACCCATACCTCAAGAATCAGATCAAACTTCATACTAACACTTTAATATTTAGAAATTATGAAAAAAGTAATCGCAACAACAAACGCTCCCGCAGCGATTGGTCCCTACAGCCAAGCTATCCAAACTGGCAACATGCTCTTTATCTCTGGTCAAATTCCCGTGAACCCCGCTACAGGCGAAGTTCCCGAAGGTATCGTAGCTCAAACTACTCAAGTATTTGCCAACATCAAGGCTATCCTCACTGAGGCTGGTTACACAATGGAGAATGTTGTTAAAACAACTGTATTGCTCTCTGACATTGCCAACTTCGTGCCCATGAACGAGGTATATGCTCAAGCATTCGAAGGCTGCGAGGCTTATCCCGCACGTGCCGCTTTCGCCGTTCGCGACCTCCCCAAAGGCGTAATGGTTGAAATCGAAGTTATCGCTGCGAAATAATCAACGCAACAGTTCAACAAAGTAAAGCGTAGGCTGTGTCAGATGTGGCACAGCCTACGTTGCGTATAGGAGGGTAGGTAGTAGGGGCGCCCCCTCGGAAATATTACTAGAGGGCAATTTTCATATCTTACCTCTGCTGACGCAAAGCAGTACCCTCATATTGCCTTAGAAGGTTCTCGACCGTGGTGTCACAAAATAAATTCTCCTCCGCATCTTCACATCGAAAATACAGAGGAGAATATTATCTAATTCCGTAAGATTGGAAGTATCTTACTTGGCGTTTTCGGCGGCTTTGTCTTGGAGCTTCATGAGCTGGCGGTCGGCGAGTTCAAGTTGTATGATGCCATACTCGCGGCGCGACTGCAACGAATCGGTAATAACGAAGAGTTGTGCCATACGGTAGCTATTGGCAATGGCTTTACGAGTGAGTTTATCGATGTTGAGGTCTTGCGACTTGCCTCCTGTATACTTCACACGACATTTGGCTTGCGGATTTTCAGCTATCAAGTCCAATACTCCTTTACACTGTGTAATGTTGTATGTTACCATTTCTACCACATCGTCACCACTCTTATAGCGATAGTTCTTGCCACCGTCGTAGGCTATAGCAGCAGTTTGTGCAAATGTGCCATCGGCCAATTGAGCAGATATACCTGTATGATTGAGCTTCGACTTGCCACAATATACACTTGTAAGTTGCAAATCGCCCTTTTCGGTAACTTGCACTCGCAATTCACTACGTTTCACTTCGCCTTTAGGGCGTGTTCCTTTATAAATATAATTGGCAAGTGTTTGCTCTTTACCCTCGCGCACCAATTCAAATCGACCCTTGAGTGATGCCAATTCGGCTGTGGCTGCATTATAGAGACTATCGACCTCAATCAATTCGCGTTCGTAACGTTTCTGATTAACGTGGCATTGCAACAACATACCTTGCCGTATCACATCAACCTCTTGCGGATAGGTAGCACTAATGCTATCAATCCATTGTGTAGCGGCTATGTAGTCGCCTTGATTATAGAGGAGTTCGGCTTGGTTGTACATCTCCTGTGCCTGTTTTTCGTTATTTCCACACGCTACCACAAGCAGGAGTAGGGGAAGTAGGAAGAGTCTGTTTCTCATAATCTTATCTTTTTATCAGTTTATTTATTCTATCACATAGCTCCACGTTGCACATCTTTTACACCCTTTACTGTACGCAGTTTCTTGATAAGCGTGTTGAGTGCCGAAATATCGTCGATAGCTACCGATAAGTGACCTTGAAAGATGCCATCATCGGAGTCAATCGATATGCTACGCAGAAATACATTCTTCTCTTTATTAATAATCGACGATATATTGGTTACAATGCCTATATCGTCATGGCCAACGACACGTAACGTAACGACATACTTAGTGCCCATCTTGCCTGCCCAGCGAGCATTGATGATGCGGTAGGGGTAGCGCTCTTGCATGTTGACGGCATTGGGACAATCGTTACGGTGTATCTTGATAGTGCCCTCGGACGATACAAAGCCGAATATCTTGTCGCCGAAGATAGGATTGCAACAACGTGCCAAGCGGTAGTCAACACCTTTTATATCACCACCTATCACCAGTTCATCTACTTTATCGTCATCGATAGGTTTTGTGTCGAGGGTATACTCTCCGGCCGAGCGTTGTTCATCCTCTTGATGGTCTTTCTCGATAATGGCAAGATATTGTTCAATGACCTCGTTGACCTCAACCTTCTCATTGCCCAAGTCGAGGAAGAATGTTGTCACAGTCTTGTAACCCATTTTCTTGACCAAACGCATCAATACCGACTCATCAAACTCAATCTTGCGATTTTTCATCCGTCGCGACAAGAGTTCTCGACCCAACTCAGCACTCTTATTCTCAATCTCATTGAGGGCTTGCTTAATCTTTACACGTGCACGTGCCGATTGGGCTATATTGAGCCACTCTTTCTTGGGATGTTGTGTCGACGAGGTGAGTATCTCTACAGTATCGCCACTCTTCAGTTCATACTTAATTGTCTGATTCTTTCCATTCACACGTGCACCGGTACAGGCACAACCCAACTTGGTGTGGATATGGAAGGCAAAATCGAGCACAGTAGAGCCATCGGGAAACTTATATAGGTCGCCCTTGGGCGAAAAGACAAAGACCTCTTTGTCATATATATCAATATTGAAATCCTTGATTTTTTCCAACGGGTCATCGTTGTCCGACTCTAATATATCACGCACGCTATTCATTAAGGTATCGAGGTTTCCCTCACTTTTTATACCTTTATATCGCCAGTGAGCAGCGAGGCCTCGCTCGGCTATTTCGTCCATGCGACGAGTGCGTATCTGCACCTCCACCCATTTATTCTCTGGGCCTATTACTGTGGCATGAAGCGACTCATAGCCATTGCTCTTGGGATTGGATAGCCAGTCGCGCATGCGGCGAGGATTGTGTGTATACATATTGGTGATGATGGAGAACGCCTTCCAGCAATCGGACTTCTCTTCAGCACCCTCCGTTTCGAGAATGACACGCACAGCAAACAGGTCATATATACCACCTACGCCTATCTGTTGCTTTTTCATCTTGTTCCAGATGGAGTATATCGACTTGGTACGACCCTTGATTTCAAATTTCAGATTAGCCTTTTCAAGTTCGGCCTTTACAGGACCGATGAATGAGGTAATATAATCTTCGCGATATTTCTTTGTGGCATTAAGCTCTTGAGCTATAAGGTTGTATGTTTCGCGATCGGAGTATTTGAGAGCCAAATCCTCCAACTCAGATTTAATCTTATACAGACCAAGTTTGTGTGCTAATGGAGCATAGAGATTTGATGCTTCAGCAGTAATGTGTTTGCGATAATTATCGTCGGGGTGATTGTTAATCATGCGCATGAGGCACAAGCAATCGACAATGATAATAAATATTACTCGTATATCATCGGCAAAGACAAGGAGTAGATTCTTGAAGTATTCG
>CAJGDT010000030.1 GCA_904502265.1 uncultured Barnesiella sp.
ATCTACCCAAGTCTCGTACACGTGCCACATACCATCCGACATCATAGCGTCCTACTACTTGCGACTTTTTGCCATTGTAGTTGTGCTCGAGGTAATACTTCTCGTCGGGCAGTGTATCGCAAGTTATCTTCACCGCCAAATCACACCACGTATGCAATGGTACTTGTGCCGTGTGCAAGGTGTGAACAGACGAATAGCATTGCTCGGTAGCCTTGGTGTTGTACTCAAAGTATAGGTCTTCGTACAACGCTCCTGCAGGTATATGAACATTCATCTCGTCGGTGGCATACTCATTATCATGTCGATGATCGAAGTAGACTCCCTCGGGTTCTTGGGGGTGATACTCGACAGGCTTACCATTGACAACAAACGTCACGGTCGACTTATTACCATACAAGTCGCACAACTCTATCTTGCAACGATAGGGACGCTCCTCATCTATTACAAATGTGCCATCTCCGGGCATTGCGCCATGAATTGTTGTCAAGGCATTACCGGGCAACACTGCCGTGCGCATAATGGTCGATCCTTTGTTGCTACGCAGCTCCTTATAGTCAATGAAAGAGTTGATATATCGCGTTTCGGCAAATGTTATGCTATCAACTTTCGACCTGAAAATGAGTGTATCATCAACCCAACAACTTACTTGTCGCACGCCATATATGTTGTTGGTATCGGTCATACGATCATAGGCCTTTATACCCAACGACACCCTACCCCACGCCTCAAAGTCGGTTGCAATCTTATAATTGTTGCCCGACACGCGCTCGGGTTGCAACACTTTCTTAGGAACAGGCACACCTTCTACTACAGCATCGTGCGAGTACAAAGCTATCAAGCGAGGCTCGGGTGCAACTCCGTCTTTTACCAAATGACGATACCAGGGCAATGGATCGATGGGCGACTCCGACTCGGTGTGACGTATCTCAAAGTGCAAGTGCGGACCTCCCGACGAACCACTATTCCCACTCTTGGCAATATACATACCTCGTGTTACCGGCAACATACGCGGCGACAAGAGGGTATCAATGGCATAGCTCTCACGCTCGTATTGCATGCGCTCGATTGTGTCAGCTATAGCACCTACAAAGTCTTCAAGGTGAGCATACACCGTGGTATATCCCGAGGGATGATCAATATACAACGCCTTGCCATATCCCCACGGTGACACAGCAATGCGCGAAACATAGCCTTCATCCGCTGCATATACCTTGTAACCTATAGCACCTCGAGTTTTAAAGTCGAGTCCCGAATGAAAATGGTTGGCTCGAAGTTCACCAAAGTTGGCACTCAACATCAACTCTATACCTAACGGTGCAACAAACGAAGGAATCGCCTGCTGTGCCCGGATAGAGATGGCCAAAACCAACATAAAGCATATCAAAACAACTTTTTTCATAATAGGCATAATAGGTTACAAATTTAATAAAAACTATACATATAACCTAAATTACAATACGAAATTATAATATATAAATCACGCGCACGCATGAGGGCAACATAACATGCTCATTACAAACAGGATAAAAGTATGCCGATAAAAAATATAAAAAATTTCTCACAAAACACTTGCACAATCCAACAATACACACTATCTTTGCACTCGCAAAGCAAAAGAGCCGAGCATTTTTTTTGACAATGGTGCGTTAGTTCAGTTGGTTAGAATACATGCCTGTCACGCATGGGGTCACGGGTTCGAGTCCCGTACGCACCGCGAAAAGCCTTTCAGCAATGTCTGAAAGGCTTTTTTGCAAATTCACGTTACCTAAAAACAAATACAATTACACAAATGAATAAGTTACGCGCTTTTATAGCTCCTTTCAATAAAATACTCTTCTTGGTGTGCATGCACCTTACACTTCTTCCTTTTATTTCACCTGCCATAGCTTTATTTATAGGACTGGCTTACACACTTATCTTTACCAACCCCATTCCCCAAATGGCTAAAAAGACCTCAAAATACCTCCTACAGGTTGCTGTGGTTTTCTTGGGCTTTGGCATGAATCTACACACCTCATTAGCCTCTGGCAAGGAAGGTATGTTATTTACCATCATATCGGTTATATTGGTAATGATTGTCGGATACTTTATGGGAAAACTTATTAAGGTAGATAGCAAAACCTCATACCTCATTTCATCGGGTACTGCTATATGCGGTGGTAGCGCCATTGCAGCGGTAGCTCCGGTCATTAAAGCCAACGACAACCAGATATCGGTAGCTTTGGGCACAGTATTCATCCTCAACGCGATTGCACTCTTTATCTTCCCCCCTATAGGTCATTGGTTGGGCATGACTCAAGAACAGTTTGGCGAATGGGCTGCTATCGCCATTCATGACACAAGTTCGGTTGTGGGCGCAGGCGAAGCATACGACCGCGCATATTTTCCTGATAGCGAAGGTATTGCTGTGCAAATAGCCACACTTATCAAGTGCACCCGCGCACTATGGATTATACCTTTGGCTATTATTACAACTCTTATCTTCCGTGAGAAGAATAGCAAAATCAATATTCCTTGGTTTATTCTCTTCTTTGTCCTGGCAATGGTTGCCAACACCTACTTACCCCTTCCACAAGCCCTCACATCGGGCCTTGTGTGGTTCGCCAAGAAAGGATTGTGCATGACACTGTTTCTCATAGGTAGCGGATTGTCTATCGACACACTTCGTTCCGTAGGCATCAAACCGCTCATACAGGGTATCGTACTATGGGTAGTAATAGCAATATTGAGCCTTTGTGTGATCATGTGGATTTAATAACTCGACGACTCAATATTCGCCTCGTGCAATCCACTCTTGCATATAGTCGATAAAGTCCTTCACCACATCTTTGGTTGCGCTCATATTGCGAACAAAACAGCATTGACACACAAGCGAGCCACCCTCTATCTCTACTACCTTATACTCGGTCGCACGACTATCGCGACAAAATGTTTGCTCCGATACAAAGGCTAAAGAATCAGAATGAGTAATATAGCGTTTTACCGCTTCATCTCCATCGAGTTGCATCATCACATTAAGTGACGACATAGGTATTTCGTGCGATGCAAAGAGGCACTCTACAGCCTTGTATGAGTCTGTATCATCACTACCCAGCACCAACGGAATGGTAGCAAGTTCGGCAGGCTTAACGACATCAAGCGATGACCAACGTCCTCGCACAGGTGCTACGAGAAGCAACTCATATTGCATAAAAGGCGTATAGCGTAGCGACTCTCTTCGGGATGAGTTTTCGACCAAACCCATATCCACCTCTCCTTCAGCAACAAGTCGTTCTATCTCAGCACTGTTGCCTTCGACAATCGACAGCTTAATCCTCCGGAACTTGGATGCAAATGACGCTGCACACGATGGTAGGATATATTGAGCAATAGTGGGCGTAGCGCCTAAACGCAACTCTCCACTGTGACCTCGGTCGAGCAGTCGCATATCAAAGTCAAGTTGATGATAACTATTCAATATCCTATGAGCATGCTGCAAGAGTACACTACCGGCCTCGGTAAGCTCTATACCGCCGGCAAGTCGGTCGAACAGCACAACACCCAGCTCTTGTTCCAACTCTTGAATATGATGACTTACAGCCGGTTGCGTAACACCTAACTCACGCGCCGCCTTGGTAAAACTCATATTGTGCGCCACGCTGCAAAAGACGGTCAAACGAAAATCATTCATATCTCTTTATTATCATCTATCGATTCCAAATATCCCAGGCCGCATCAGCCTGACCATACAGCATCTCCAAACCATTATGCACCACTGCACCTTGCTCCGAGGCACGTTTCATAAAGAGCGTACACTCGGGATTATACACAACATCATAGCATAAGTGTTGCGATGAAAGCAAGTAATAAGGTATATTCGGACATGCATCTACATGCGGAAACATTCCCAATGGAGTGGTATTAACTACAATTGTATATTGCGCCATTACCTCGGCAGTAAGAGCATCATAACTCAGTTCACCTTCACCAGGTGTACGCGATACTCGCACTACTTGAATACCCATATCAGCAAGTGCCGCACATACAGCTTTCGATGCGCCACCTGTCCCCAACACAAGTGCATGGGTGTGGTGTGGCATGAGAAGTGGTGTTATTGAATTGCGAAACCCTATATAATCACTATTACACCCCACCATTCGCACAGTATTATCAGTACGTTCGATGCGTATAACATTTACAGCTCCAATAGTCTGAGCCACAGCATCTACATCATCCAGCAAGGGTATTACAGACTGCTTGTAAGGGATGGTTACATTCAACCCCTCCAACTCATTATCGGCTTCCACAATCGAGCGCAACTGTGAAAGGTCACTCAACTCATAGTTTTCGTACACCGCATCAATCCCCCAACGAGCAAATCGCCCATTGTGATATTCTCGCGAGAAAGAGTGTTGCAACGGGTATCCAAGCAGACCAAACTTACGACTCATACGATGCGGGATTATTTACCGTTATAGTTCGACAAACGCAAGTATTCCAGATATGGATTATTATCCACAGCCAATTCCTCAAGCGAAATACCACATTTATCCATATAGCATTCAACAATACGCCAGCCAACCCATCGGCCCACTCTTGGAGGTGCATCTTGCGAGAGTGTTGCGGTAAAGGGCGCAGGATAAATGTATTTATATATAGTCATATTGTCGCGTATAAAGAGATGACTTTGCTCGATAATAGAACGCCATATCTCCTCTTCATGCTCAATACACCAAGCCTCCTGCTCGGGAGTATATCGCATAAGTGTTGCCATCGAATCATCGTTGAGCAATCCGGCCATAAGATGCATAACAACACCCTCATACACCATAGCTTCAAGCAAACCTCCATTTTGAACAGGAACAGTGTTACGCACCATTACCTCTGCCACATCAGGTAGCAAACATTCTCGTCCATGTGCTACCAATTCATACTGACGATAACGATCCTGATACAACTCATAGTCAGCTCCCAAATAACAATCGACCGACATAGATATAAGCGAGTCTACTGTTATAATTGGTATTCGCAAAGCCGATATATGACTCTGAAAAATAAATTGTTGTGCCTGAGGGAACAATTTTTGATATCGCGCCGAGATTAGAGCCAGCGACTTTTCCTCCTCACTCATATCAGAGTATTCTTTCAGAGCATCCTCATACAAACGACTCACTTTATCAACATTCATATATCGAACCAGCTCATCGTAAAAGTAGGGAGTATTCCTAAAACGCATCAAACGTGCATTATAAATATTCCAGAACGAACCGGCCTGCTCCATCATTGCGTGACGCTTGGCTGTATCCGACTCTTGAATATAGTTATACACTAATGAATCAAAACGAGCAACGTGTACAGGCTCAACCTCGCTCACCTTGATATAGTGACGTTGCGACGTTCCACACGACATAAACAATAGCGCTACAAGCAAACAATGCGATAGTATATACTTTATTTTCATCTGTTTAAACAATTAACTTACCAATCTAATGAACATGCACAATACCTACATCACCTTTCATTGCGCACGTATTAATTTATATGGCTCAAAGTTACAATTTTTTTCGACATTGACAATAAGCAAAGGCTCTTAAAAAGGCTATAAAACCCTCGTTCTTGTAATATCAGCACAATCATACACCGCATTTTTTTATATTTTTTTAGTACTACTCGCCTATTTCAGTTATGTAAAAGCAACCATAATCTGCAAAAATTATGTAATTTTGCACGAAAATTATTTCATAGAAATAACCACAAATGTCAAGTATCAACACCATTTTGTCCATTATGTCGACTATAAGCAAATACACATTGCTCATAGTCTTGCTATTGTTGCCGGCAATGGTCGTTGCACAACAAACACAAAGCGACAAATTTGTGGTAATACTCGATGCCGGTCATGGAGGAAACGACACCGGAGCTATAGGCGTAAAGGGTAAAGAGAAGAATATCAACTTGGGTGTTGTACTCAAGTTGGGCAAACTCATAGAAACCAATATGCCCGATGTCACTGTTAAGTACACTCGCAAAAAAGACACATCGATAGGTTTGAAAGAGCGCACCGAATTTGCCCACAAGAACAAGGGCGACTTATTTATCTCGGTTCACGCCAACTCTATTTCCAAGAAGAACAAAAATCGCAAAACAATTAAAGGCGCATCGACCTATGTACTGGGTACTGCCAAGAATGCCAAAAATCTGGAAATAGCCCAACGTGAAAACTCTGTAATCACATTGGAGGATGACTACAATAGCAAATACGAAGGTTTTGACCCCTCATCACCCGAGTCATATATCATCTTTGAGACCATGCAAAATGCATTTCTCGACCAAAGCATCTCTTTTGCTGCATTGGTACAAAACCAGATGGTAGATGTAGCCAATCGCACCGACCGAGGTGTACGACAAAACGGATTCTACGTTCTCGCCTACACCGGCATGCCCTCGGTACTTGTCGAACTCGACTTTATATGCAACCCCACTCAAGAGAAATACATGCTCTCTGAGAAGGGACAGGACGAAATGGCGCAAGCTATTTACAACGCATTCGTTACCTACAAAGCAAGCTACGACGGCAAGAGTGAAGCAATAGCAGCAGTACGTCAGGCTCAAGCCGAAGCTGCCGATTACGACGAAGATAAGCATGTCGAGGAAGAATCGGACGAAAACAACACCATAACTGAAGAGTGCAACGACACCTCAGTATCTAACAACGACAACCACTCTACTCCCCAAGCCGGTGAGCGCATATATAAAGTACAATTCATGGCTCTCCCCAAAAAACTTGGCGCCAAGAGCAAGGAGTATAAAGGACTATCTCCCGTAGATGTCTATTACGAAAAGGGATATTACAAATACACCTATGGTGCATCAAGCACACGTGAAGGTATCGAAGACGAATTTCGCAAAGCACGAAAACTATTCAAAGATGCCTTCATTATTGTAATGCAAGACGGCAAAAGAGTAGAATAACACATATTAATAATAAAGGGAATAAAAACATACGGCTCTAAACAAGTCGAAAATAAAAAAAGAGATTATGAGAAAGTTTTTCACAAAAGAAGTAAAAATCGGTATTTCAGCAATTGTATGCCTTATTTTAATGTTTGTTATCATTCAATTTCTCAAAGGAATTGATGTAAGCAAACCTGCCAACTATTACACCATAAAGTTTGACAACGTAAGCGACGTAATGGTATCGACACCCGTCACTGTCAACGGCTACAAAGTAGGTGTAGTACACGAGATGCAATATGACTACGAGTCAAACAGTTGCGCACTAGTTATGATCAACCTCGACAAAGAGTTGCGCATACCCCGCGATAGCAAGTTCTCTATCAGCAAGACCATTATGGGCAATGCAAGTATTGACATCGCTCTCAATCCCTACGTTAGTGAATACTACGAATCGGGCGATGAAATCGAAGGATCGGCCGGTAGCGACCTCATGGGCAGCTTGGGTGGAATGATGCCTCAAATTACTGCTATAATCAGCAAAGTAGATAGTGTATTGGGTGGCGTAAACACTATTGTCAACGACCCCGCATTGCTCACATCAATTCAACGTCTTGATGGTATTACCGCCGACTTGAATAGCATGACAAAAGAGCTCGACAAGACTATGAAAAACGACTTACCCAAGATCGTTGACAACGTAACTACCATTACCAACAACGTAGATACACTCACAGCCACACTCAACACATTGCCCATTGAGGCCACATTGGCTCAAGTTACTACCTTGCTCAACAACGTAGAGCAAGCTACTGCTCAACTGAACAAAACAGACAATACAGCAGGTCTATTGCTCAACGATCAAGAACTATACAATCGCTTGAACAACACTGTTACAAGTCTCGATTCGCTTTTGAATGATATACGACAAAATCCCAAGAAATATATCAACGTCAAAGTATTTTAATTGATTTAATAAGAGTTTTTATTATTTAGAAAGCGTCTAAATAAATCAGGGAAAACAAAAAGTTTTTACCCCCTCATTTTAGACCACTCTCAGCATACTTTTGGGAAACTTTTGGGCAGTTTTGAGAAAAGACTGCCCAATTTATCTCCCTACTAAAATATTATCTATCAACATTTTGCACATTTTACATCTGTGCGAACAGATGGTTTTCCACACACAATTGTAAGTTGTTGTAGGTTAGCATCTTGTAATGAAACGAAAAAAGCAAATTTTTCGGCATTTGATTTTCAAAAAAAAATGTTGGAATTTTGTATGCTGAAAGATAAGCACACTGATAAAAGTATACACAAAGCTACATATTATATAATGAGTTTGGAACATGTCGCATTATGGGATAAGTGCCTCAACATTATCAAAGATATTGTTGATGAGGTAGCGTACGAAAATTGGTTCGTACCTATCAAGTCATACTCCTTTGATAATAATGTATTGGTACTTCAAGTCCCCTCTCACTTTTTCCAAGAGTATATCGAGGAAAACTACATTGAATTATTAAAGCCTGTACTCTTGCGCGTATATGGCGATAAAATTCAAAAGTTATTATATAAGGTTACTGTTGTAGAAAATCCTGCAACAACAGTAAACGTATCCTCTCCCGAGAGATCGATACAGGTAGTTCGCAACATGCGTCAAGGTCTTCCCGTACAACCCACCAATCCGTTCCAAGCTCAAGAGTACGACGACCTCGCTTCGCAACTCAACCCCTATTACACCTTTAATAACTATTATTCAAGCGACAGCAACAAAGTAGCACGTGTTACCGGTGAAGCCGTTGCAGCTTCTCCCGGCAATAACCCCTTCAACCCCATGTTTATCTATGGCGAATCGGGCGTGGGTAAAACTCACCTTGTACAAGCCATCGGTGCCAAGATCAAGGAACAAAATCCTCGCTCGAGAGTATTGTATCTATCAGCCAACTTGTTTCAACAACAATACACCACAGCCGTACGCAACAACCAGGTAAACGACTTTATCAACTTCTACCAAAGCATCGATGTTTTGCTTATGGACGATATTCAGGAGTTTGCCGGTAAGACTCAGACTCAAAACACTTTCTTCCACATATTCAACCACTTGCACCTTAACGGCAAGCAACTTGTGCTTACCTGCGACCGTCCTCCCGTTGAGCTCGAGGGCATCGTACCGCGTCTGCTCACTCGCTTCAAGTGGGGCTTGCAAACCGAGGTTGAACGTCCCGACTTCTCTTTGCGTCGCGACATACTTCACAACAAGATTGAGCGTGACGGACTCTCGATTTCGGAAGATATTGTAGACTATATTGCTCGCAACGTTATCGACAACGTGCGCGACCTTGAGGGTACTATCGTTTCGCTCATGGCTCATGCTATGGCATTCAACCACGATGTTACACTCGACCTCGCCGAACAAGTTGTGGCTCGCAGCGTGAAGATGGTCAAGAAACAAGTTACCATCGACACCGTGCGCAACGCTGTGTGCACTTATTACAACATGAAGCCCGAGACTCTCGTAACTCGCTCACGCAAACGCGAAATTGTTGTTGCCCGCCAGGTGGCAATGTACCTCACCAAGAAGCACACCTCTATGGCTCTCGCCGGTATTGGCTCGTTGTTGGGCCGATACGACCACGCTACCGTATTGCACGCTTGCAAAACTATCGAGGGTCAAATGCAAGTAGACAAAGAGTTACAAAAGTCGCTCGACGAAATCGAAAAATTGCTCGTTGCATAAACTTTAGCATCTCAAACATATACAACGGATACATCGAACACGCGAATGTATCCGTTTTTTTATTATACAAAAATCGTTGTATACTATTGCACAAAAATATTTTCAATTGTACATTTGTATCAACAAGCAATAGCACGCCATGACTACCACTCCCCTCACAGCACCCATTATGCGCATCAGCCGTCACCGCCTATCGACCGACGGCCGTGGCGTCACTACGCTCGTAGGGTTACATGGCTGCCCACTCACATGCCGTTATTGCCTCAATGACCGCTGTCACACCCCCGACGGTGTGTGGCGCAACATGACGGCACAAGAGCTATACAACGAGGTAGTCATCGACGACATATATTTCCGGTCGACAGGTGGCGGCATCACCTTTGGCGGTGGCGAACCGGCATTGCACAGCACCTTCATCAATGAGTTTGCCCAACGCAACACCCACCGATGGAACATCACCATCGAGAGCTCGCTCAACGTGCCTACACACCACATCGAGCAGCTTGCACAAGTGGTCGATGACTATATTATCGACATCAAGAGCATCAATCCCACCACCTATCGCTTGTACACAGGCATGGATATTGACCTTGCTTTGCACAATCTGCAATACCTCATCGGCATCAACAAGGCCGCACACATCACCGTGCGCACTCCTATCATTCCGGGGTACAACGATGCTAACGAGGTAGAGACCACCATACGGCAATTGCGTGATATAGGTATTGAGCACTTCGACGCCTTCACATATCACACCGATGTAGCTCGCCGTCCGCAACCCGACGGCAAGAGTGGCAAGAGCACCTGCAATGTACTCAAGCGAATACGCACCATCATTGCCGATGCCAACAATATTGCTTACACTCCCACGCCATGCACCCACACCACTTGCACCACAGGCAACTGCCCCGCTTGCGAGAAGGAATTGGCACAACTCACACAACTCATTAATACAACAAAAAACCCTATACTATAACCACTTAACACAAATATTATGCTTATAAACGACCTGGACAAACTCATGGAAGAGATGGGCGAGAAACAACAACGCAACCGCCACATCGACCCCTCTATACACCGCACTGTAGGCATCTTAGTACCCCTCGAGGAGGAGTGCAACACCTCGATAGAACCCTGCACAGGACTGCTTGAAGAGTACAGCGCACTGGTAGGCGACATTAGCGAGGTAGAAGACAACAAAGAGAACGACAACAAAGAATAATTATTATATCACATGAAACATCAATACCTTACCCTCGTTTTCACCATCCTCACACTCTTGTCGCAAGCACAACCTTATGAGGCAAACGACACCCTTGCACATGCCCTCGACGAGGTGTCGGTGGTGAGTTTTTATCGTGTCAACCTACGCACAGGTACTACCCTCTCGCGCGACGACATTACCATACAGAACAAAGGCCAGGAACCCTCATTCATCATGGCTCGTATGCCGTCGGTTTTTGCCTACAGCGACACAGGTAACGAGTATGGTTACTCCTACTTCCGCATGCGCGGTATGGACCAGACACGCATCAACATCACCCTCGACGGTATGCCCCTCAACGATGGTGAAGATATGGGTGTGTACTTCTCCAACTTCCCCGACCTACTGTCGAGCATGCACTCTATCAAGGTCGAGAATGGCGCAAGCATTGCCAACAACGGTGCAGCCGGATATGCCGGCAGTGTCAACTTCGAATCCATCAACCTCGAGCGCGACACCACCTCAAGCGCCTACGCCGGATATGGCAGTTTCAACACGCTCAAGGTAGGTGCCGAGTACAACACCGGTCGCAAGGGCAACTTTGCCGGTCACTTCAAGGTTACACACCAGCAGAGCGACGGATTTCGTGACCACGCTTACAACAATGCCCAGTCGGCATTTGTCAAGTTAGGTTGGTACATTTCGCCCCAACACAAGCTCGACTTGCTCTCGTTTATCGGACAGGCGCGCAACGGCATGGCATGGATAGGCGCGTCGGCCCAAGAACTGGAACAGCACCCCTCTTCCAATGGTTGCAGTGAAGCCGAAATTGACCATTACATACAGAACATCAACAAGTTGCAATACCAAGGCATGCTCAGCGACAACATTTCTCTCACTGCAGCTGCCTACTACAACTATGCCGACGGTTACTACACCTTCGACGTCGACAACTACATGGTTAGGGTGTACGATCCCGCCTGGCAACCCACCGGCGAGATTGACCGCTACGACCAACGCTTTCACTACATAGGTGGTAATGTTGCAGCCAAATTCTACCTCGACCCATTCGAAATTACTACCGGCATCAATGCCTCGACTTTCAATCGTCGCCACGTAGGCAGCAACAACCTGCAAGAGGAGTTGCTATGGGACAACACCGGCTACAAGAACGACATAAGCGCCTTTGTAAAAGGCTCATACACCTACCGTTGGCTCACCATAGGTGCAAATGTACAATACCGTCATGCCGACTTCGACTATCGTGGCGACCTCCCCTTCAATCGTATCAACTGGGACTTCCTCA
>CAJGDT010000031.1 GCA_904502265.1 uncultured Barnesiella sp.
TCAGTAGCCAAACGCAATGCCTCGAATTCGCTGGCAGCACGTTGGAAGTTGAGAGTGGGCAATTCGGGTTTGCACTCACCTGAGCATCCGCAACCGCAGTTTTGTGCGGGTGCAATCTTCTCAGCGGCTTTCTCGTTGATGTTGGGATATTGGTTGCTACCCAAGAGAATCTCTTTGCGACGAGCTACATTGCCAAGACGAGTTGCGCCGGCAGCGTTTACTTGCTCTTGGATGTAACCTGCTTTCAATGCAGCGTGGAAACCACCGCGCTCCTCGATATCGAGGAACAATTTCCATGCTTGCTCAGCGATCGCTACTGTCAAGTTCTCGATGTAGTATGAACCTGCACCGGGGTCAGTGATTTTATCCAAGTGCGACTCTTCTTTGAGCAAGAGTTGTTGGTTGCGTGCGATGCGCTCTGAGAATTCATCGGGAGTAGTGTATACCTTGTCGAAGGGAAGTGTTGTGATAGAATCAACACCACCAAGAGCAGCACTCATAGTTTCGGTTTGAGTACGCAACAAGTTTACGTGAGCATCGTAGATAGTTTGGTTGAACTCAGATGTAGTGGCGTGAGCCATCATCTTGCATGCGCAGTCGCAAGCAGGATTGTATTGCTTCACGATTTGAGCCCACAACATGCGAGCTGCACGGAACTTAGCAAGCTCCATGAAGTAGTTAGATGAAATACCGAAGTTGAATTTCACACGGCAAGCTACCTCTTCTGCTTTGTAACCGGCATCGGTCATAGCTGCCATCCACTCGTTACCCCAAGCGAGAGCGTAACCGAGCTCTTGTGTGATGTGACCACCGGCATTGTTGATAAGCAATGCATCAACGGCCAATACGCGATATTTCTTCAATTGAGCTGCAGCGGCCAACACTTCACCGGCCATAGCGGCAACATTCTCAACGTCTTTACCTTTCTTGATGATACGTTTGTAGGGGTCGAAGTTGATTGAACCGCGCAATTCGGCGAGGTTGTAACCCTTGGCTGTATAGTACTCAGTGAGGGCAGTAGCCAACTTAGCGGCATGGCGAATGCATGTCATAAAGTTGATTTCGATGCACTCAGCGTGGATGCCTTCGAGCAATGCTGCGAGGTTCTCAACACTGATTTGCTCACCTTGCAAGTGGAAGCCGAGCGAGTTTACGCCTTTCTCGAGGATGTCGAGGGCCTTCTCGTTTGCTGCTTTCACGTCTACAACATCGATGTCTTGACGAGTCATCCAGTCGTTGTCGGTGCGTGTACCACGAACATAGGGGAACTCACCGGGGAGAGAGTTGAGAGTCTTCAAGTTCTCAATGTCTTCCTCACGGTACATCGGTTTTACATCGAACCCTTCTGAGGTTCTCCATACGAGCTTTTTGTCAAAATCGGCTCCTTTCAAGTCTGCGACCACTTTGTCTTTCCAATCCTGTGTGCTTACAGGAGGAAATAGGTCGAACAGTTTTTCTTTACTTTCTGCCATAGTCTTTTATTGATTAAGTGTAGTTTAAGTGTTTCTCTTTACATGTTGTCACAAGTCGATTGTGTGGAGATTGGCATGACTCCACAAATCGGTCGTAAAATTACGAAAAATTATCGAAACAATGTACAATAATGCTCTATTATTTTATTTAATGTGTATTAAATAATTTAACGCATGTATTGGGCTTTTTTATACCCTTTTGTGTGTTTGCGGGTATATGCAATGAGGCGAGGCAATATATCTACTGCCTCGCCTCGTATGTTGTACGTGTATTGTTACATATCTAACAGTCCCTCGGGTAAATCCATATGGATGATGCGTTCTTCTTCGTCTATGGCGCGTACAAATGCCTCTTGAACAGGTATCAATAGTTCGTGTTCGTCGGGGGTTGTTACAACAAATAGTACGTTGATGGTGCTATCATCAATGGCTGTTACTTCGCCCAATACTCCGTGTGTGATGTCGCTGATAGTGAATCCGATAAAGTAGTCGTCGGGGGTCTCTTCTTCGTCGTTTTCTATATAGTGACACTTGGGGTAGAATACCTCCAAATTAGTGAATTCGCGAGCGGCCTCGTCGCTCTCTATATCTACCAGTTTTATGAGTGCTGTGGTACCGGTTTTGAAGCGATATTCTTCGATAAAAAATGGTACATAGATGTTGTCAATGCAACATACAATGTAGGGCGATTCGCCTCGGTCAAACACATCGTCACTAAAGGTGAAAGAGATTTCACCTCGCACTCCATGCGGTTTGTTAAATTGGCCTATTTTTATCAGTTCTTCACGGCGTATCATAGCATTATTATTATAAACGTGTAATGCGTGCGCCTATAGCGTTGAGGCGACGGTCTATGTCTTGGTATCCGCGGTCTATTTGCTCGATATTATGTATGCGGCTTGTTCCTTCGGCGCTCATGGCGGCAATGAGCATGGCTACACCAGCACGAATGTCGGGCGATACCATGTCGGTAGCGCGTAGCGGATGACGTCGTTCTTGGCCAATAACCACAGCACGGTGAGGGTCGCAAAGGATGATTTGCGCTCCCATGTCAATGAGTTTGTCAACAAAGAATAGGCGACTCTCGAACATCTTTTGGTGAATGAGTACGCTACCCTTGGCTTGTGTGGCTACAATGAGAAATACACTGAGCAAATCGGGGGTAAGACCCGGCCATGGTGCATCGGCAAATGTCATGATAGAACCATCGAGGAAGGTGTCTATCTCGTAAATATCGTGTTCGGGTATGTGCAGGTCATCGCCATGTTGTTCTATGGTTATACCCAGTTTTCGGAAACTATCGGGGATGATACCTAAATTTTCTACCGAGGCATTTTTGATGGTAATATCGGAGCCTGTCATGGCGGCAAGGCCTATAAAAGAGCCCACCTCAATCATGTCGGGTAGTATGGTGTGTGTGCAACCATGCAGTGAACTTACGCCTTTGATGGTGAGGAGGTTTGAGCCAATGCCTTCAATGTGTGCACCCATGCTGTTGAGCATGCGCGATAGTTGTTGCAAGTAGGGCTCGCAGGCAGCATTGTATATGGTAGTAGTACCCTCGGCCATTACGGCAGCCATGAGTATGTTGGCGGTACCTGTTACCGAAGCCTCATCGAGGAGCATGTATGTGCCTTTGAGTTGTTCGGCGCGTATCTCATAAACCGACTTTTCGGCATCGATAGAGAGTGTTGCGCCCAACTTTTGTATACCGATAAAGTGAGTGTCAAGACGACGACGGCCTATTTTGTCGCCACCGGGTTTGGGCATACGAGCATATCCAAAGCGTGCTACCAAAGGACCCAGCATCATTACCGAGCCACGCAAGGCTGTGCATTTGGTCAAAAAGTCTTCGCTTTGCAGATACTGCATATTGAGGTTTGATGCACAGAATGTGTAGGTGTCGAGCGAGTCACGACTAACCTCTACACCCATATCACGCAACAACTGTATGAGATTGTTGATGTCGCGTATGTCGGGTATATTCTTTACGGTCACGGGTTCGGCGGTGAGTAACGTGGCGCAAATAATTTGCAATGCCTCATTCTTGGCGCCTTGTGGGGTGAGATCTCCGTGCAAGCGATGTCCGCCTTCTACGATAAATGATGCCATGTTGTATGGTGTGTTATAGGAAATTTTTCCCTCGGTTATTTCTTCTTTTTCTTTTTGTTGTTATTGTTGTTCTGCTTGCCTTGTTGCTGGTTGCCTTCTCTAAGGTCTTTGGCTCGCATCAACGGGGTGTCGATATGGATGGTGCCATGCGTATAGTCACGTATGTCTTGCCATATCTTCTCGTCCTCGACATTGTCTTTGTTCCAGGTGAGGTACGAGCGTTTCATATAGTTGGCCAACAAATCTACCAGTGTGTCACGCTCTTCGCCCTCGGGCATCTCTTGCGCCTTCTTGAGCATATCTTCGGCAAATTTTCCGTAGTGACGCAACTTGATGTTGGAATTGTTGTAGGGAATGCGCTCGGGCAGGGTCTCGAGGCTCTCCTTGCGTACAATTTCGCAGGGGTAGTCTATGTCGAGCTTAAAATTGGACATGATGGCCAGATGATCCCAAAGTTTGTGCTTAAAGTCGTCTATTTCGCGCAAATGGGGCACAAGGCTACTCATGATATTTACAATGGTATATGCGCAACGGGTACGTTCCTCACGGTCTTCAATGGTAAGACAGTGATCTACCATTTGCTGTACGTTGCGACCATACTCGGGTAGTAGTAGCTGTTTCTGTTGTGAATTATATTCAAGCATATATTCTTATAAAACTTTATTCTTGGGGGTTGTGGCCACGAACTCTTTTAGGTAGAAAGGTTCGTAGTATGCTACATCGCTGAATTGTTGTCGCACGAAGGCTCTCTCGGCCAAAGCTAACATGCCGGTGGCCAAAGGATATACACCATCAACGAAAATGGCATTGGGATGGTTTATAACCTCGCGACATTTTGCTGCACCATTACCGCAGAATATTACCTTGCGCTGTGACAATACCTCGGCAAATGTGTTCTCGTCGACAATATAAGCACCCACGGGCATCACAGCTTCGAGGCTTTCGTTGTATACGGCAGCATATACTTCCATGCGACGAGCGTCTATCATGGGGCATATCAATGCATCCTCTTCAATATCAACGCGGAACATGGCGGTGCAACATAGCAATTCGAGGGTGCTGACAGCAATTAATGGTAGGTTGAGACCGAAGCACAAACCTTTGGCTTCCGATACACCTATGCGCAAGCCGGTGTATGATCCGGGGCCGCCACTCACGGCTACAGCGTGTAGTTCTATGTTGTTTTCGCGTGCATGTTTTAGGCACTCCTCGACATATCCACCTAATAGGGAGGCGTGTGATGGACCGTCAAAGTTTTGACGATGAAATTTCACCACTCCATCGCTCGATAAAGCTACCGAGCATACTTCGGTCGAGGTTTCTATATGAATTATATTGGGCATATAAAGGCTATTTGATATAATGATGCACAAAAATAACTCTTTTTTTGCAATTTATGGGCAGTTTAAGCGCGAAATAAATTAAATTTGCAGAAACATTTCAAAAGACTATGATACAATCGATGACAGGATTTGGCAAAGGTATTGCCGAATTGCCCAATAAAAAAATTATTGTAGAGATTAAGTCGCTCAATAGTAAGCAACTTGATCTCTCTACCCGTATACCTTCACTCTATAGGGAGAAAGAGATGGAAATTCGCGCCGAAGTGGCTCGCCGATTGGAGCGCGGTAAAGTTGATCTTAGTATTCGCACCGAAAATATTGCCGCTGAGGGCTCCTCTCGCATCAATGTAGGTGTGCTCAAAGGATATCACGACCAAATTGTAGGTGCTGCTGCCGAGGCCGGTATAGATACTCCGCAAGATTGGTTCTCGGTTTTGATGCGCATGCCCGACATAATGACTACCGAAAGTGCTGAATTGCATGAGGACGAGGCTTCGGTCTTGATGAAGGCTGTTGATGCGGCTCTCAATCAGATTGAGGAGTTTCGCATGCACGAAGGCAAGGGTTTGCAAGAGATGTTTACTCGCAAGATAGAGAATATTGCAACACTACTCAAGGAGGTGGAGCAATATGAACAAGAACGCATCGACAAGATTAAGGGTCGCATTGTGGAAGGATTGTCGAAAATCAAAGAAATTGATTATGACAAGAATCGTCTTGAGCAAGAGATGATTTACTATATAGAGAAGCTTGATATCAACGAGGAGAAACATCGCTTGGCCGACCATCTTCGTTATTTCTTGGAGACTATGGATAATGGTCGCGGTCAAGGTAAAAAGATGGGTTTCATAGCACAAGAGATGGGACGTGAGATAAATACGTTGGGTTCAAAATCGAACCATGCCGAGATGCAACGCATCGTTGTGCGCATGAAAGACGAGTTGGAGCAAATCAAGGAGCAAGTGCTCAATATTATGTAATACTGCGATAGGATGAATAGAGGAAAACTTATCATATTTTCGGCACCTTCGGGCTCGGGTAAATCTACGCTTATCAACTACTTGATGCAGCAAGGCTTGCCTTTTTCGTTTTCGGTATCGGCTACAAGTCGTGCGCCACGTGGTACTGAGCAACATGGCAAGGAGTATTATTTCTTGACCGAGGAGGAGTTTCGTACTCGCATTGCTGCCGACGAATTCTTGGAGTATGAGGAGGTATATCCCGGCAAGTTCTATGGTACACTCAAAAGTGAAGTAGAGCGATTGCGCAATGCCGGACGTCATGTGTTGTTTGATGTCGATGTCGTAGGTGGTGTCAATATCAAACGTTTCTATGGCGATGAAGCTATGTCGGTATTTATTCAACCCCCTTCGGTTGAGGTGTTGCGCGAGCGTCTGATAGGTCGTGCTACCGATGCACCGGAGGTAATTGCCACTCGTGTCGCTAAGGCGGAGCAGGAGTTGACTTATGCTCCTCAATTTGACCACGTTGTGGTAAACGATGTGCTTGAGGTGGCACAGCGTGACGTGATGGCTTTGGTTACCGCATTTATTAACGATTGATATGCGCATAGGTATATTCTCGGGATCTTTCAACCCTATACACATGGGGCATCTTATGCTGGCAAGTTACTATGTTGAGTATGGTGCTTTTGACGAGGTGTGGATGCTTGTATCGCCTCATAATCCGTTGCGTACGCGCGTGTCGGTGAACGACGATCACCACCGCTGTGCTATGGTTGAGTTGGCCTTGCAAGATGTGCCGGGTGTGAAGTTTTGTGATATAGAGTTTTCATTACCGCAACCTTCATACACCATTAATACCCTCGATGCCTTGCACGAGCGTTATCCTGAGCATGACTTTTCGCTTATTATAGGAGCCGATAATTGGCTTATATTCGATCGTTGGTATCAGCCCGAACGCATCATTAACGACTATCGTGTGTGTATATATCCTCGCAGAGGGTATGATGTCGATGTTGCCACCTTGCCCGAGCGAGTTAGTTATGTTGAAGCTCCGCTTGTGGAATTGTCGTCGACATGGGTGCGACAGGCTGTGGCTGAGGGTCGAAACTTGACAGCCTTCTTGCCGCGTGGTGTATATAACTATATAATAGAGAATAATTTATATCAAACGATATGATGAATCAACAAGTATACTCAAAAGATATTGTTGAGTTTGTAACGGTAGGTGTCGAGTATTGCTCGCTTATAGAGCGTACTTCGGAGTTGAGCCGCCGTGAGTTTAATCTCAATTTGGTGCGCATCTTGCCATTGCTCTACCTCAAGGCCACATTGTTGCCGGCCGAGGAGATTGATGAGGCCGACGACTTGGAGTTTTACGTAACCGAGGAGCAATACGAATATTTGAGAGGTGCAATGTCCAAGCTTTTTGGCGAGTCGGACGATTATCTGGAGGTTTTCGAAGCCGACATGGCTTATAGTGATACTCCCTTGGCGGCTTCAGTGTCTGAGGGACTTGCTGATATCTACCAAGATGTGCGTGATTTGCTTGAGATATATCGCCTTGGAAATGAGGAGCTCTCGCAAGCTGCTATATGTCGTTGCCGTCGCAACTTTGTAGCCTATTGGGGTCAAAAGTTGGTAAATGTTATGCGTCCTTTGCACGCTATTTGCTTCGGTGAAGATACCGAGTGTGATGATGAGTGTGCCGACCATGAGTCGCATCACCACTGCGACGACGACAACTGCCATTGTCATCATGAAGATGATTTATTTTGAAAAATTTTATGACATTGCAATATAATCACATATCGATAGATAAAGCCACCATAAACGAGCTTCCCATTGAGAGTTTTGCAGGTCGTATACACGTAGTAGATACGGTTGACCAGGCGAAAAAGGCGGTGGAGGTCTTGCGACAACACAATGTATTGGGTATCGATACAGAGACCAAGCCTTCGTTTCGCAAGGGTCGCACCAATAAAGTCTCGCTCATACAGCTCTCGACCGATGCCGAATGTTTTCTCTTTCGCATCAACAAAATAGGATTTATAGAAGAGTTGCGCGATTTGCTTACCGATCCCGATATGACCAAAATCGGTATTTCGTTGCGCGATGATTTCTCTGTTTTGCATCGAGTCGATAGTTTTGAACCTCGCAACTTTGTAGATTTGCAAAGTGTTGTAGGACAGTATGGTATAGCCGACATGAGTCTGCAAAAGATATATGCTATAATCTTTGGAAAGAAAATTTCTAAGTCGCAACGTCTCTCTAACTGGGAGGCCGATCAGCTCTCTGTTCCGCAACAATATTATGCTGCGCTTGATGCATGGGCATGTTTGCATATCTACGAAGCTCTGCAAGAGGGTGTGGCGTTTTATTATACCCAATCCAAATCTGAAAATATTGAGTTATGAAACGTATAAGAAAGTCAGTATTTATTCCCGTATTGTTACTCGTTTATTTGGCTGTAATGGCCTTTATGGGACGTGAAAAACTCTTTGCCGGCAATTACTTTGAGTATTTTGGTATACTCGTTGTAACGTTGGTGTGTATTCTTGTTCTATTTTTCACGCTGCGCAAGCAAGAAGAGGTTCGCGAGCGTCGTCGCCGTGAGGCCGAAGAGCGAGAGAATGCCTCAAAGAAGCCCTCTGACGGGGTTGATGCAGACAACAAGTAGACCACTTGTCACATTATTATATAAAATAGCAAAATGGCAGACCTGATAAGTCTGCCATTTTGTCCGATATTACCATGCTCGATACTTTGGCACAGATTTGGTAAAAGTAAGAGTGTGCCACTATTGTGGCGTAATGCAGAAATATAGTAACAAATAAAAATATAACAAAACAATGAACATTAAGCCATTGGCAGATAGAGTGTTGGTATTGCCCGCACCTGCCGAAGAAAGAACTATCGGTGGCATCATTATCCCCGATTCAGCTAAAGAAAAACCCCTCAAAGGTACAGTTGTTGCAGTTGGTAATGGTACTAAAGATGAAGAGATGGTAGTAAAACCCAACGATACAGTGCTCTATGGCAAATATGCCGGTACAGAGTTGGAGTTGGAAGGTGAGAAATATCTTATCATGCGTCAAGCTGATATTCTTGCTATTATCTAATTTTTTTCTTTTAATTGTTGAATATCTATAAAAACACAAATTATGGCTAAAGATATAAAATTCAATACCCAAGCCCGCGAAGAGCTCCGCGCCGGTGTAGATGCATTGGCTGATGCTGTAAAGGTAACCCTCGGTCCTAAGGGTCGTAACGTTATTATCGACAAGAAATTTGGTGCTCCCCACATCACTAAAGATGGTGTGACAGTTGCCAAAGAGATCGAACTCGAAGATCCCTTCCAAAACATGGGTGCTCAACTCGTGAAAGAGGTAGCATCTAAGACTGGTGACGATGCCGGTGATGGTACTACTACGGCTACTGTGTTGGCGCAAGCTATTGTAAACGTTGGTCTTAAGAACGTTACTGCAGGTGCTAACCCCATGGACCTCAAGCGCGGTATCGACAAGGCCGTGGCTAAGGTTGTTGAGGGTATTCGTGCCCAAGCTAAGGAGGTTGGCGATGACTTCTCAAAAATCGAGTCGGTTGCTCGTATTTCGGCCAATAACGACGAGGAGATTGGTCAACTCATTGCCGAGGCTATGCGCAAGGTGAAGAAGGATGGTGTTATCACAGTCGAGGAGGCTAAAGGTACTGACACTACTGTTGAGGTAGTAGAGGGTATGCAATTCGACCGTGGTTACATTTCGCCCTACTTTGTAACCAATACAGAGAAGATGGAGTGCGAGATGGAAAACCCCTTCATCCTTATCTACGACAAGAAAATCTCTACACTCAAAGATATGCTTCCCATCCTCGAGGCTTCGGCTCAAAGCGGTCGTCCCTTGCTTATCATCGCCGAGGATGTAGATAACGAAGCACTTGCAACATTGGTAGTAAACCGCTTGCGTGGTTCATTGAAAATCTGTGCTGTTAAGGCTCCCGGATTTGGCGACCGTCGCAAAGAGATTCTCGAGGACATCGCTGTTCTCACAGGTGGTGTGGTAATCTCGGAAGAGAAGGGTATGCGCCTCGATGCTGCTACAGTAGAGATGCTCGGTCGTGCCGAGAAGATTACCGTAAATAAAGACAACACAGTAATTGTAAACGGTCTCGGTAGCAAGGAGTCTATCGAAGCTCGTGTAGCTCAAATCAAAGCTCAAATCGAAGTTAGCACCAGTGACTATGACAAAGAGAAGATGCAAGAGCGTCTTGCCAAATTGGCAGGTGGTGTAGCTGTTCTCTACATTGGTGCAGCATCGGAAGTTGAGATGAAAGAGAAGAAAGACCGCGTAGACGATGCCCTCAGTGCTACTCGCGCAGCTATTGCCGAGGGTATTGTGCCCGGTGGTGGTGTTACATACATCCGTTGTATTGATGCTCTCGAAGGTCTCAAAGGTGCCAACGATGACGAGACAACCGGTATCGAAATCGTACGCCGTGCTATCGAGGCTCCCATGCGCCAAATCATGACCAATGCCGGTCTTGAGGGTGCTGTAATCCTTCAAAAAGTACGCGAAGGCCAAGGCGACTTTGGTTTCAACGCTCGCACTGGTCAATACGAGAACTTCTTCGAGGCAGGTGTTATCGACCCCGCCAAGGTAACTCGTGTAGCACTCGAAAATGCCGCCAGCATCGCCGGTATGTTCCTCACTACCGAGTGTGTAATTACCGACAAGAAAGAAGAGCATGCACCTGCCATGCCCGCTCCCGGTATGGGAGGCATGGGCGGAATGATGTAATCAGCGCTTTCCCAATATACTACAGGTCTCGCCATTTCCCGGCGAGGCCTGTTTTTTTGTATGCACTTCTACGGTGTGAGGTAAATGCACGCTTATTTCATATATAAAGTGCTTATTCTTATCAACGCCTTTATTTTCTGTACACTTTTTATCATTTTTCATTTTTTATTTCTTAACTTTGCCGGTAGCATATCGCTCGCAGAAGCCCGATATGTGTCATGTGGGTGGGTGCTGACATTTTATTGAAAAGCGTTTACTTACGCTCTTTCTTGACGATTCGGAACTTCGCAAATTCTAATCACTGTCAAGGATGCAGCAACGGTAGATGCCTTTGTGGATATGTATATCGCTCATCGATAGGCACGGTGGTGTCTATTGGTGTATAGTATCATATTCAGCGTGAGGCTTCTGCGTTGCTCGTTCAACAGTGATGGGCAGTGCGAAGGCCTCGAATCGTGGGACGAGTAACAGAAAAAGTCCTCACGTTTTTTTATGTCTATATGCGAGCGAAAACAAACTAAACATATCCTATTATGAAAAAAACTTTTTTTAAATCGCTGCTTACAATAGCATGCCTATTGTGCAGTATCGGAGTCTATGCCCACGACTTCGAGGTAGCTTGTATCTACAATAACAAAGCAAAACTTGAAAAGCACGAATTCACAAAGCGAACCAAACCAACAAAAATTAATCGTCATAATAAGACAACACAAACCTTTACTATAGATGATATTGTGGGTGAATACAGCGCATTTGCGTATAGTGGATTTAAAGACTACCCTGACGAAGAGTGGGATGTACTGATTACCAAAGATACAAAAGAAGAAAACAAAATTTGGATACAACCGGTGTGCATGATTAATGGAGCTCCTGCAGATATTATCGCACCTATTTATGCTACTTTCGACGCAGCTAAAGGAGCTCTTATTATGCCTTTGGGTCAAGTGGTTTATGAAGAAACTGGAGAATTAAAGTTAGTTACAGGAGCTTCATTTGATGGCAAAACTATTGAAACTACTGGTTATATTGAATTGGAAATCTCACGAAATAGCCGTGGTGTAATTATATCTTTTACTGATCAATACTATTTCGGTGTTGGTGATATCCTCAATAACCGATGGTGGTATCAAGTTTTATTTAAAATCTCATTTTCTGAAGGAGTAGATGTACCAAGATTGAAATTTGAAGAAAATGGCATATGTTATAAAACAATAGATCACAATAGTGTTGCGGTTACCTATATGGGCAATCGTTTCGATGAATATCAAA
>CAJGDT010000032.1 GCA_904502265.1 uncultured Barnesiella sp.
ACGAAAGCAGGACCTTTACCGGGTTTTACGTGAAGGAATTCAACGATGAAGTAGTAAGTACCATCGATATCGAGGCACATACCATTTTTAAAATCAGCTGTGGTTGCCATAATATTGTTTTATTTAATTTAAAATTTTCTCTATCTAAGAAGGCCTTACTCTAAGGCCACGCAAAGGTAATTATTTTTGCAATACTTTGCAATAAACACACTCACAAAGTAGGCGAAAAACTTCAGCAGTCACAACGCAGCAATAGGTCAACAAGCATCATTATGGCACGTTGGGTAGCCCTCTCAATGATAAAGGCACGCGTTCCAACAAAATGCCCGCACTCGCTCACAACCTTATCACCGCAGCAAACCGCCATCCACACAGTTCCCACCGGCTTATCGGGAGTTCCACCGTTAGGTCCTGCTATGCCCGATGTTGCTATAGCGCAGGTTGTATTGGCCAATCGCATTACACCTGTAGCCATAGCCTCGACAACCGGTTGACTCACCGCACCATTTTGAGCAAGCATCTCTTCTGACACGCCCAACACTCGTTGCTTTACATCATTGCTATAAGCTACCACCGAACCATTAAAGTAGGCCGAGCTACCACTTATCAATGTTATTTCGTGAGCAATATTTCCACCCGTACAACTCTCGGCTGTAGCAACAGACAATCCTTTTTCAAGCAGGATTTTACCCAATGCACCTCCGAGGGTAGTATCTTCTTCACAGAATATATCATCATCAAGTATATTGCGAAGTTTTTCGACCATTTCATCGAGGTTTTTCGACAACAAGGCCTCATCGTTGCCCCTGGCTGTGAGGCGCAAACGCACTACACCGGGGATAGGCAAATAGGCCAACTTGATGAAAGATGGCAATTCGGCCTCAAAGGTTGTCAAACGCTCTGATAAGCCCGACTCGGTATTGCGAAAGACCATCAACGTACGGTGCAAGATTGCATCGTGGTCGCCATAATGGGTACGCAAACGTTGCAGTACCTCGCCTTGCATAGCCACACGCATCTCATTGGGCACACCGGGCATAGCTACAAGCACCTTAGTTCCTTGTTCAAACCACATAATAGGAGCTGTACCCACAGGGTTGGGAATAACAGTACATACATCGGGCACCTCGGCCTGACGGCGAGTAGACTCGTTCATCTGAAGCCCTCTTGCGGAAAAGTAACGAAGATTTTGTTCATAGACACTATTGTCAAAAATCATCTTACCACCAAAGTACCTACACAGCACCGGCTTGGTGACATCGTCGGATGTAGGCCCCAAGCCACCGGTCATCAGCACAACATCGACACGCAAAAAAGCCGATGAAATGGCCTCGGTTATATCCTCGGCATTATCACTAATGGTAGTGATACGAGTCACCTCCCACCCTTGCTTATTGAGCTCGGTAGCCATCCATTTCGAGTTGGTATCAAGGACTTGACCTATAAGCAACTCATCTCCAATTACAATAATTTCGCTCTTCATTGTATGATTATAATTCGACACGAGCAAAGGGTGCCTTGCTCATATCACAAAAGTCTTTATCTTGATACTTAAAGTAACCAGTAATGGCTACCATCGCAGCATTATCGGTAGTAAAAGAGAGACGGGGCAAATGTATACGCCATCCGTACTTTTGCGAATATTGCTCAAAGGCGGCACGTACAGCCGAGTTGGCCGATACACCACCGGCTACAGCGACCTCTTTAATACCGGTCTCTTTTACAGCTTTGTTGAGTTTATCCATCAGAATTGCCACAATAGTCGATTGTAAAGAGGCACACAAATCGCACTTATTTTTTTCGATGAAATCGGCATCTTCTTTCAATCTATCACGAAGGAGATAGAGGAATGAAGTTTTCAATCCACTAAAACTATAGTCGTAGCCTGGAATATGGGGTTTGCTAAAAGTAAATGCCTTAGGATTACCCTCCTGAGCCAAACGGTCAATAACAGGACCTCCGGGATAAGGGAGCCCCATTACCTTGGCACATTTATCAAAGGCTTCACCGGCAGCATCGTCAATAGTTTGACCTATTACCTCCATCTCATTATACGACGACACTTTTATTATCTGCGAGTTACCACCCGACACCAAGAGGCACAAGAATGGGAAGCGCGGAGGGTTAAATTCGGCTCCGGGTTGTTCGATGAAATGGGCCAAAACGTGCGCTTGAAGGTGATTGACATCAACCATTGGGATGTTAAGTGCAGTAGCCAAACCTTTGGCAAAAGATGTACCGACCAACAACGAGCCCATAAGACCCGGACCACGAGTAAATGCTATCGCATCAATCTCGCTCTTATCAATGCCGGCACGCTTGATAGCCTCCGATACTACCGGCACGATATTCTGCTGATGTGCACGAGAAGCTAATTCCGGCACAACACCACCATAAGCCTCATGCACGGCCTGTCCGGCTATCACGTTTGACAACAGGACTCCATCTCTTATCACTGCCGACGATGTATCGTCGCACGATGACTCTATACCCAATATTGTAATACTCATATCTTTTCTTGTTTTTAAGGTATTCTAAACACCATTTACTCAGAATTGCAAATTTAAATATTTTATGCGAAAGAAAGAAAGTTTTTATGAACTTCAATCATGGTAATATATTAAAAAAAACGCTAACTTTGTACTTTGGTTATATAGTATGAGAAAGTATTTCAGAATAATAAAGCGCATATTCCAAGTGTTTATATTGACACTTGCCGCAGTGTACGTTTTATTATATCTGATTATTTCATTACCCAACATCCAAGATTCGCTACGCAGTAAGGCTGAATATGAGTTGAGTAAGTTACTAGAAGTACCACTTACTATATCTCGCATAGAGTTTTCTCCATTTAATCGCATAGAACTCTTCGACGTAACCATCCCCGACCAAAAAGGAGACACACTACTATATGCCAACAAGATAGGTGTGGGCATATCGCTTGAGGAGCTCACCTTAAATGACCGCATATGCCTCAACAACATACAGTTGTTTGGTATGGATGCCAATATCGTACAAGAAACACCCAACGGTCAAACCAACCTTCAATTTATCATTGATGCTTTTCAGCCCAAAGAACAACAGGAACCTGCAGCAATAGACTTGCGCATCAGTTCGGCTATGATACGTCGCAGTCGTGTATCGTATAACGTGCTATCAGAGCCACACTTACCCGATAGCTGCTTCGATGCAAACCACATTGAAATAAGCGACCTGAGTACAACACTCAATATACGTGCATTAAATAGTGACTCTCTCAATGTGCAAATCAAGCGCTTGTCTTGCAAAGAACAATCCGGCATCGATATTGAGCGTCTTTCTCTTCACGCACAAGCCAACCGCTACCACGCAAAGATCTCAGACTTCGTTCTACAATTGCCCCACTCCCGCATAGAACCTCAGATAGAGGCAAAATTTACAAACGTAGAGCGATTTGAACAACTGCTTGACAGTTCGTATTTCAATGTAAACATCGACAACTCGCACATCACTCCGTCGGATATTGCGGCATTAGTGCCAGCTTTCTACAAGTTCCACTCTCCTATATCAGTTACTTGCAAGGCCGAAGGAAAACATACCGACATAACTGTTCACCATGTAAATATAGACATGGGCAACAAGGCCATTGTACTGAACATTGATGGCGATATGCTGAACATATCTAACCACAAGAATCTCAATTTTGACAAATGCAATATTCAGTTAAACACCAAGAAACATGGCCCTGCATTACTGTTAGAAAATATTGCAATAGAAGATTCTACAGTAAACAATATTCTGCACAATGCCGATGCAATTACCTTTAACAGCATAATCTCGGGAACAACACCTAATATCAAAACTCAGTTGGCACTCAAATGTGGATTAGGCGAGCTGGCGACACGACTTACAATTACCGGCGATAGCACCCTTAATCGCTTAGCTTGTTACGGACAGATTGAAAGTAATGGAATAGACGTAAGCAAAATATTAGCAGGAAACTCGCCCGTAGGAATCGTAGCACTGAAGGCCAACATAAATGGTATTGCCAACCAAAAGAAAATAACAAAAGCAGCCTTTGATGGCAAGGTAAATCGCATTGACTTCAACCAATACACCTATAACGACATCGATATTAAGGCTCAATTAGACAATAACAGCTACAACGCACAGGTTGCAATTGACGACCCTAACGGACAAATAGAATTGGAGGGATTTGTAGACCTTTCCAACCCCGACACTTATGCCAATGTAATAATGGATTGTACCAATATAGACTTGGCAGCCCTCAACTTAGTACCTCAAGCAGCAGGTAATAAGTTAACATTCGACCTCAGCGCAAATTATAGTGGCAAACAAATTGAAAAAGCCAACGGATATATACACATCAGCGACCTTTGGTATGGCAATACCAAAGAGAGTTTTAACTGGAAGCAATTAAACATCGATGCTCAACACACTACCGACCAACAACAAATAACCATAACATCGGACTACATTAATGGACAAATAGAGGGCGAGTACACTTTCAACACAATCTTATACTCCTTACAAAACATCGCATCCCAATTTATTCCCTCTGTAGTAGCTCCGAAACAACCCAATGAAGTGGCAGTGAAGAGTGAGGAAAATGTAAAAAACAACTTTGAATGGGACTTTACCGTCGTGCCACACCTCAAGATGGCTCAACTATTGAAGTTCCCTGTAACACTCACCGACACTGCACATATTGAAGGCTCTATTGAAGACGATAAACAATTGATACAACTCAAAGCCGCAGTACCTTATATGTGGGCCGGACTTACCCACCTCGAAGGAATAAATATCAATCTTGAGAACACCGATCAGAAACTACAAATTTCGGCCCAGACAAACATCCTTAACGCCCAACAAAAGGCAACCTCAGTGGCGCTCTATGGTAATGCCGCAAACGATAGTCTTGAGCTATCGGTCAATTGGGACGCCCACACACAGAAATTGTATAACGGATATATAAGTTTAGGATCAAAACTGTCGAAGAATGAGAATAATGAACTCGACATTGATATAAATATCCATCCTACCACCTTTGCCATCAACGACACTGTGTGGAATATAAAGCCTGCTTCTATAACTATCAAAGACAAGTACTTAGATGTCGATAGCATAGATATTTCACGCCCCTCGCAACACCTATTCATCAATGGTAGAGTATCACACAACCCACAAGATACTCTACATATAGACTTGCAAGAAATCAACCTCGACTATATTTTTAAAACTCTTAATATAGACTTTGTAACCTTTGCCGGCTATGCAACCGGTCGCGTAGATGTGGCCGATATATATGGTCAATCACCTTACATATGCACACGAAAACTCGACATTCGTGACTTCTCATACAATAATACTACCTTTGGCCATTTGTCGGCGTTCAGCCAACTTGAAACCGAAAATATGGGTATACTTATCAAAGGTATAATAAGCAATAAGAAAGAGACAGAAAGCTATGTAGACGGTTATATATTCCCAACCAAAGATTCACTATCCATAGCATTTGATGCCGAAGATATACCCCTTAAATTCATTCGACCCTTTATCAACTCTATCCTGTTAGATGTAGAAGGAACAGCTTCAGGAAACGTTGTATTGGAAGGAACATTTGAGCGCATATATATATATGGTGACGCCTACGCCAGCGACTTTGCCTTCAGCGTACCTTTTATCAACACACGCTACCACCTATCCGATAGCATACACTTTACCAAAGACCGTATTTTCTTTGACAATGTTACGGTATACGACGAACACAACCACACAGCCAAAGGTCGTGGATCAATCAAGCACAAATATTTCACTCAAACCGAATACAATATCGACATCTACGATGCAGACCGAGTATTGGCCTTCAATGTGCCACGCACAATAGGTATTCCATATTATGGCACAATATTCGGCTCGGGAAACGTTAACGTATCGGGTAACGACTACAACACTCATATTGCGGTAAACATGACGCCAAGCCGCAACTCAAACTTCACGTTTGTATTATCCAACACAACAAGCGCCGAAGACTACCCGTTCCTCACCTTCTCAAACAAGCGTGAAGAGGCTCCCAAAGAAGAAGTTTACATAAGCGAGATCGACAGCTTTGTAAGAAATAACAACATGCTGATGGAGAAAAAGAAGACCGTCAGCAATATACAAAACATACTTAATGTCTCCATTACGGCCGATATCAACCCCGACTCAGAAATCAACATTGTGATGAATGAGATTACCGGTGATAAGATGCAAGCCTATGGCGAAGGAACAATGCGACTCGACTACAACACAGCCGATAATGAGATACTTATGTATGGCCACATGAGTGTCGACAAGGGTACATACGACTTTAGTATCGAAGATATCATCACTCGCAACTTCAAGATACAACAAGGAGGAAGTGTATCGTTCCAAGGTAATCCACTTGAGGCAACCCTCGACATTAGCGCGATTTACTCCCTTCAAGCAAACCTGGCCGATTTGGATGCCTCATTTACCAACGACAGTGAAATAACACGTACCAATGTGCCGGTAAATACCATCCTACTCATCAAAGGTCCTCTCATGCAACCCGATATCAACTTCGATATTGACCTCCCCACCCTCAGTTCCGACATGGAGAGCCGCATGAATAGTATCATCAATACCGACGAGATGATGACTCGTCAGATAATATACCTACTTGCACTCAATCGTTTTTATACAGCCGAATATAGCTCAAACCAACAGTCGTACAACGAATTGGGTGCCATAGCAGCTTCTACCCTATCATCGTCAATAGGCGCCCTCATGGGGCAATTGAGTGACAACTGGAGCATCTCCCCGAAGGTTCGTAGCGAGAGAGGCGACTTTACCGACCTTGAAGTAGACCTATTACTCTCGAGCCAACTACTCAACAATCGCCTCTTGTTTAATGGTAGTTTTGGCTACCGAGACAGCCGCTACAATACGACCAATTTTATTGGCGACTTCGACATCGAGTATCTATTGACCGAAAATGGCAACTTGCGCTTGAAGGGATACAACCACTTCAACGACCGCAACCATACCATGCGCACAGCCATTACCACTCAGGGACTCGGTCTTATCTACAAACACGACTTCAATACTTGGAGCAACTTCTTTGAATTTTCAAAAATCAAACTCTTCACAGAAGAGGAGGATGAAGAAGAATACGAGGAGTACGAAGAGGAAGATACTGACGAAAACAATCTCATACAACCCGTCGACACAGTCATCACCATTACCCCCGACATATTGGAGTAATCACACACACGACAACACATCCACTTCTTTTGGGGGGATATCGTATAGATTATTGTAAAGAGATAGTTGCAAGCTATAGATTTGGTATCACACACCACTATACACCAACAGCGCAACCCCTTTGGGATTGCGCTGTTGGTGTATCGAATAATTTGGAATCCAATTTTAAATCGGACTCATAATCGTGTCGTTCGACAGGATTATTTCTTGTACATCTCGTCCGATACTGTGAGTACTTTGCGACCTTTAGCACGACGGCTTGCGAGAACACGACGACCGTTTGCGGTAGACATTCTCAAGCGGAAACCGTGCTTGTTTACTCTCTTTCTGTTTGAGGGTTGAAATGTTCTTTTCATTGCCTAATATTTTTTGTGTTATTATTTCTCTATTTATCGGAGTGCAAAATTAGTTACTTTTTTCGAATATCGCAACTTTTTATGTAACTCTTTTTTCAAATACGCATAACTTATTGGTTATTGCGTCTTTAGAACGCCTTCAGGAGTGATTATATAGTGCATTAATTTGTCGTGAGGCTCGGCCGGAATAGTGGGAACAAGCTGACAATTATAACATACACCTATACATGTAGCTTTGGTGCGCGACAACAAGCGGTCGTAATAACCCTTGCCTCGACCCAATCTGTTGCCGGTCTTGTCAAAGGCTACACCGGGAACAATAATCAGTTGCAATACATCGGTATCTATATCCAAACCTGTGGGCTCCATTATATTAAACTCGCCTTGCTGCATAGCCTCACGACTATATCTGCGAACAACAAGATCATCGCCTATCACAACTGGCAAATAGACTGTTTTACCCAACTCTACCCAACGATCTACAGCTTCATGACTACATAATTCATCGGGTAATGAATGGTACAGCAAGATATGTTCAGCCTCGGCAAAGGCGGCCGTATTCTCTACATGTTGCCACACAGCGCTACTCTCGGCTATCTTTTGCTCAGGAGTCAAGGCGGCTTTGTTTTGTCGCATTTGACGACGCAGTGATGCTTTATCTATTGTCATATTGTACAGTATATTATTTCTCAGTTATTATTCCTCAACTTCATCGGCAGGCTGCTCGGGCAATTCGGGAAACGCACGTTCTTCCTTGATGATTCGACATGCCTCGGCTATTACATCATCGTTGCTCATAAAGATTGGATAGAAAGCCTCATCGCCTATTACATCTCGGGCTATATAAGCTGTCAAAAGACGAATAAGCTCGACACGCGAGGTATTTATATCGGCATAGCGCGCAGGAACTCCGTTACGATCGGCATAGGCAATGAAATCGTTAAGCAATTTATTTTCATTAAGCATACGCAAGAGTTCCTTATAGTCACGAGCTTTCGAGAGAGCGTCACGATGTGCATCAACATACTCAAAGGCATACTTGTACAACAGACTCTTATTTACCACCTCGCTATAATAAGGTGTCACATAAGTCGTATCGCTGGGGATAAACACATCGGGCATGATACCACCGCCACCATACACTACACGTCCACCGGCTGTAGTATACACCTCATCGGTATGTTGATGTATGCTGTCGGCATTGAAGAACTCTCCTCTATTGTAACGGTTGATAATATCCATATTGTACGATTCATCGTCACCCATGCTATACTCTTTCTGTATGCATCGGCCCGAGGGAGTATGATAACGTGCCACAGTAAGGCGAACTGCCGAGCCATCTGAAAGAGGTAGCTGACTTTGTACCAATCCCTTGCCAAAGGTACGACGTCCCACTACCATACCTCTGTCATTATCTTGTATTGCACCGGCAAAAATCTCACTGGCCGATGCCGACCACTCGTCGGTGAGTACAACGATAGGTGCTTCCTTAAAAGAACCCATGCCATTGGCAACCGCGTCTTCACGGGGAAACGCGCGACCTTCGGTATACACAATAAGTTCACCGGCAAGCATAAATTCGTTGACCATATTGATAGCTGCATCCATGTAGCCGCCACCATTGCCTCGGAGGTCTATAATATAACTTTCGGCACCTTCATTACTCAATCGTGCCAAAGCGATAAGAAACTCCTCATAAGTTGTACGTCCAAACTTGCTCACAATAATATAGCCAATACCAGGCTCTATCATATAGGCAGCATCGACGCTATGCAAAGGAATATCACCGCGTTCCACCTCAAATGTAAGCAAGTCACTCTCACCTCGGCGTTGCACCCCAAGTTTCACCACTGTACCCTTGGCACCACGCAAGTTCTTCAATACTTTTTCGTTCGTAATAGTCTTGCCCACATAGAGCGAGTCATCGACAGTTATAATGCGGTCACCGGGCAACAAGCCACAACGCTCAGAGGGGCCTCCCGATATCACATCTACCACATTAATGGTATCATTGAGCAAGTTAAACTGGATACCAATACCCGAGAAAGAACCTTCGAGTTCCTCATTTACACTCTCCAAATCCTCGGCCGGAATATAAGCCGAGTGGGGATCAAGTTCTTTGAGGATTGATGCCATAGCATTATCGGTCAAATCCTTGCTATTTACACTATCAACATACTGCTGCTCTATAATATGTAGCAACATATTAAAGTTATTACGACGGGCATACTCATAGTCGTAGGTATCATATAACTGATACTCCGACGAGTTACTATTCCAGTTACCCACCAGCATACCTATCACCAATGTCACCGAAGCCCAAAATGGCAACCATGCATAGTTATATTGTGGTTCTTTCATCTTCTTATTCTTTTTCTATTTCGGCAATATGCTCTATTTCTACTCCACTTCGTTGCAAGAGGTCAATACCATCGGTATTGTGATATAGTTCCGAGAACACTACACGACGTATACCGGCTTGTATAATCAACTTGGCACACTCTATGCAAGGCGAACAAGTCACATACAATGTAGCACCTTCGCTACTATTATTGCTACGCGCCACCTTAGTTATAGCATTGGCCTCGGCATGTAGTACATAAGGCTTTGTACGACCATTCTCATCTTCACAGATATTTTCAAAACCCGATGGAGTACCATTGAAACCATCTGATATTATCATCTTCTCCTTGACAATGAGAGCACCTACCTGGCGACGCTTACAATATGAGTTTTCACCCCAAATGCGTGCCATGCGTATATAACGCTCATCGAGCAAATATTGCTTGTTGTTATCTTCCATTTTACTGTTTCATTTACAGCCTACAACGGCATATTCATGCAAAAGTAGTACATTTTTGCCACAACTATGCAATATACAACATTTTTTATATAAAATACCCAACATATCGCACAAGGCAATAGTGACATAGGCTACATCACGGCACAAAAAAGCCATTGCCTTCGGGCAATGGCTTTTAATTTATATGCATGCTAAATATTAACGCACCACTTTGCGTACTTGATTGCCGTTGCGTACGATATAAACACCGCCATTGAGACCACGGAGGTCGATACTATCGTTACCGCGAGCCACTACAGCACCATTGATATTGTACACCTCGATAGCACCTTCGGCACTTACTACTCCATAAGCGTAAGTAATACCGTTGGCAGTCTCTACACGGTCGATACCGGTAGCTACTACCGAAACCCACTCTCCGGCACTTACCTTCTCGCTCAAGGCTGTTGCTGTGATATTATAATATTGAATCATATTGGCAGCAACGGGAGTATAAGTCAGCTCGGCTGTTTTATTCAATGTTTCAATAGCAGTCCAGTCTGCAATCTGTTGAGCTGTATTAGCTGTTGAGTTTTTGATTCGGTGGAATGTCATGTGTGTGTATTTGCCTTCGGCAAGCTCAAAAGATACAAAGTGATTGCTAAGGAAACCTTGTACCCATGCACTCTCAGCCGTATTCTTGTTTACGAACTCAATAGCATACAACGCACAGTCATTATCTTCCCAAATACCGGGATTGAGGTAATATGCACCGGCAGTAATATTTTCATCAAACGAACCATCTTCATAACGATAGATTGCTACTGGTTGTTGTGAAGCTGAAGCATAGCAAGCAAAGAGGCTCGAAGAATGATTATACTGCATAACATTACGAGTATAACTACCTTGAGCAATAATAGATGCAGCACCACCATCGATTGTAATAGCCCAACTACCATTGGCATCTTTAGTTGTTTGAGTTTTCAAGTAGTTTTTGCTACTACTTGCTGCATAAAGATATCCCTTATCCACTTTAAACGACCAAGTGTCTGCAACACTACCTGCTTCAAGTGTAATGATTTGTACATCCTCTCCAAAGGTTATTGTATTACCATCTTTTGTATACGCAGCCTGACCACGGTTATTATCCTTTTGTTCAGTTGAGAGTGCAAAATTACTATCTGCCGCAGCAATCACAATTTGGTCGCCTTCTTTAAGCATCGAAGCATCTGTTACAAGAGTCCAAGAATTAGCTTCAGGCTTTTCAGGCTCAACAGGCTCATCACCACCACCTTCACCAGGCTGTTCGTTCTCCTCAATTGTAATAGGTTGAACTTGTAATTTATTGTAATAACCTACAAGCGCAATTATTGTAAGGTTTTCGCCATTCTTGAAAGCATCAGTACCGAGAGAGAATTGGTTATATAAGGCAACTGTACCAGTAGCATCGGTAAGAGTAGCATTTTTACCAGACACAT
>CAJGDT010000033.1 GCA_904502265.1 uncultured Barnesiella sp.
AGTCATACTATTCACGATTTTGCGAGTCAATACATATCGTTACCGGGCCGTCATTAATCAGAGCCACCTGCATGTCGGCACCAAATACGCCTGTACCTACGTTGCTGCCAATGGCTTGCGAAAGGCGGCTACAGAACAACTCATACAGAGGTACTGCATGCTCGGGGCGCGAGGCCTTTATGTACGAGGGACGATTGCCCTTCTTGGTAGAGGCATGGAGTGTAAATTGGCTCACGACCAACGCCTGTCCACCCACGTCGGTAATAGAGCAGTTCATCACGCCATTGGCATCGTCAAAGATGCGTAACTGCGAGGCCTTCTTGACAAGCCAGTCGACATCCTCTTCGCTGTCGCGATCTTCGACACCTACGAGGATGAGCATACCTTGGGCTATAGCCGAATGTACCTCGCCGGCAATTGTTACCGAAGCCTCTTTAACTCGTTGTATTACTATACGCATAGTTATCAGTTTGTGTTCAGTGCAAAATAAATAAAAAAAACCGACATTCGCAGTGAATATCGGTTTTTTCTTATAGTGATAGACGTTTATTAACGGAAGTCAAATTTCACGCCAAAGAAGTAGCTACGCGGGGTAGAGGGGCCGTAAATGTAGCCCGAGTCGCGGTTGGGGCCTTTGTCGAAATCCTTTTGATATGCATTGAAGATGTTTTGTACACCGGCATGCAATTGTAAGCAAATCTCACTCGACAAGTCGAAGTCGTAAGTAAGCTTCACGTTGGCATTGAAGAAGTCGGAAGTACGCTCAAGACGATCTTTCTCGATATATCCGGCTAAGTGTTGCACCCACATTTGGCCGGTGTATGTGCCCGAAAGGTCGATAAAGAAGTGCTTTGTGGGCTTGAACGTACAAGTAAGGAAGCCATACCAATCGGGGGTGCGGAACATCTCGGTTGCCGCTTCTACATCGGGGTCTTCACTCCACACCTCGGGTGTCTTGTAAAGACTGCGTTGCCATGTAAGACCGAGCTGTGCCTCGAGCCAAGAAGATACCGCAGCGCGACCCTCGAAGTTTACACCGAAAACTTGTCCACCGCCACCATTGCGACGTTGAATGATAGCATTGCCGCTTGCGTCGGAACCAATATGCTCCATAACAAAAGCATCGCTAAGGTCGGTGAAGAAACCTTCCAAAAGGAAGTTGGTGGGAACTTCGCCTATTGTCTGGTAAATATCGACCGAACCACTTACGCTACGCGATTTCTCCTCTTTCAAATTGGGGTCGAGCACAATGAGCGACACCTCGCCACCTACGGCCATGATGTGCAAGTCCTCGTCGAATGCCTGAGGTGCACGGAAACCTTCAGAGTAGCTCAATCGGATATTGATATCCTTGGTGGGATTGTAGCGTAGGTTGATACGGGGGCTGAAGATAAGGTTCTTCACAAGGTTGTGCTTGTCGAGACGCGCACCGATAAGGAATCCCCAACGCTCGTTTTTCCACTCGTTTTGGAAGTAAGCACTACCGATGTGTACGGTTTGGTCGATATAGCGGTCATAGCCGGGAGCATCGTCCGAGAGGGCATCATAATTGTACTCGATACCGGCAGTCATTTCGGCGGGCATAAACAAGAATTTGTCGAAACTGTGCATATATTGAGCACCGGCAACAGTAGTGAGGTCGTGTGTAAAGCCATAGGCCGAGGGGTCTTGGCCGGCGCCATAGTAGCTGTCGCGATTGGTGTTTTGCAACGATACAAAGACGTTAAGTTTGTTCTTGTAGTCGGGGGTAAAGTAGTCGAAGTTGATACCACCACCATTGATAGAGTGCTCGGTTTGCTCGGCAATCATCGCCTCGTGGGGAGGCAAGTGCATGTTATCGCCACCACGACGCTTCTCGTTTATACCATGATATTCGAAGGTAAGTTTTGAGTAAAGACTGGTCTTGTAATAGGCACGTGTACCTATAGTAATACCACGCAACATGGGCAACTCGGTAAAGCCGTCGCCATCGTGGTCGTAGGCATCGCGTTGACGGTGCTGACCGTATACATAAATACCGGCCTTACCATTGTCGGTTACCAACGAGGCATTGAGCATGGTGTTGTTATCCCACGCATTGCTACCACCGAAGTTGGTAGCTGTGTGTGAGGCCGAAGCCGAGTTGTGCAAAGGCTCGCGAGTGATGATGTTGACAGTACCACCTACAGCCGATGAGCCAAAGAGGGCCGATCCACCACCACGAACAACCTCGACGCGCTCAATCATATTGGCAGGAATTTGCTCCAAACCATACACACCCGAGAGGGCGCTGAATATAGGACGCGAGTCGATAAGAATTTGTGAATAGTGACCATCAAGACCATTGATACGCACTTGTTGGAAACCACAGTTTTGGCAATTATCCTCGACACGCACACCGGGCTGGAAGTTGAGACCCTCGGCAATACATGCGGCATTGACCTTCGAGAGAGTACTTACATCGAGCACCTTCACCAACGAAGGTGCCATGCGACGTGTGGTAACGTTGCGGTTGGATGTAACAACAACCTCGTCGAGCGAAAAGTGCTCGGGCAAGATGCTAAAGTTCAACTCATGTGACTCACCGGGATAGAGAGTCACCTCACGCTCGAACGAAGCATAACCGAGCGATGTAGCTACTACGGTGTAAGTTCCTTGGGGGATATTCTTGATAAAATAGTGACCTGTAGCATCGGTCATAACGCCAAGTGTAGTACCCTCAAGACGCACATTGATGTAAGCCATGTGCTCGCCGGTAGTCTTGTCGGTTACGTGACCATAAAGGTGAGCATCGGTGGGTTTATCGGGGGTATAATTATCGGTAGAGGGTGTGTGAGCTTGTGCTGATATAAACAGCAAAATAAGAGTAAATAGTATAGAAAGCCTTTTCATTGAGACACTATTTTTTAAAGTACAACGATTGTACTTTTAAGTTGGAGTTTATTAATTGTAATTATTAAAAATCGATGGCGCAGTGTACACACTATACACCGGCACAAAAAACCTCACACATGATGGAGTGGGGTATAGCATATCATGAAAAGACAGGTGGAGCTCGCAGATAACTACAATGACTGCGCAACACAACGTGAAGAGTTATCTCGCGTGTGTAGTCGTGCAATGTAGTGCAGGGAACAGAGGGAAGCGTACATGGAGCCGAAACAACAAATTGCGAAAGCTGAATGTGACAGAATGGACAATCCTCCATCGCGGCAGCAGCCTCACGATGCGCTCGATCCTCATCATCGGGATACAACTCATGGAATTTTGCATCGGAGTGGATGTCAAAAATCTTTACTGTTGTCACCGGCAAGAATGCCAATAACATCACAACAGCATATATGAGTTCTCTCCTCTTCAAACGTATATAGATTTAAATTTCAATGAATTGAATTGTTTTTGCGGTGCAAAGATACAACACAGAACAGATTACGGCAATAACTATTTATTACTATTTTTAAGTTAAATAATACCCATTTTTAATTATTACACAACAAACAGCCTGATTATCAATAATTTATGCATTTACAAAAAAGCAACTTACATTATATTATTGGGAGGGCGTAGAGAGTGCTTCTTTTACTTTCTGTGCCTTTGAAGCACCAATAAGAGCGGTCAACTCCTCAACGGTAGCCTCACGAATACGCTTTACACTCTTGAAGTGTCGCAACAGTGCATCGCGCGTTTGTGGACCGATACCTTTAATATTATCAAGTGAAGAAACTACTTGTTGCTTACTACGTCTGTCGCGGTGATGTGTGATACCAAAACGGTGAGCCTCGTCGCGAAGATGCTGTATAAGGCGCAACGACTCGGAGTTCTTGTCTAAATACAAAGGAACACTATCCTCAGGGAAGTATATCTCCTCAAGACGCTCAGCAATACCTATGATAGCAATCTTGCCACGCAGTCCCAAAGACTCTAAGGTTTCAAGCGCGGCACTGAGTTGCCCTTTACCACCATCCACTACGATAAGTTGCGGTAATGACTCACCTGCCTCCAAGAGGCGATGATAACGGCGATATATCACCTCTTTCATCGTTGCATAGTCATTGGGGCCGTCGACACTTTTCACGATGAAATGACGATAATCTCGCTTTGAAGGCTTGGCCTTCTTGAAAACTACGCAGGCTGATACGGGATTGGTACCTTGAATATTGGAATTATCGAAACACTCGATGTGAATAGGGAGCTCATCAAGATACAAATCCTTTTGCAAGCGCGAGAGTACGCGGGTAGCCCGCTGTTCGGGATTGAGTTTTTCGGCCTGCTTAAGACGGTCGACCTTGTATTGTCGCGCATTCTGCAAGGATATATCCAGTAGCTTGCGCTTGTCGCCGCGTTCGGGCACTGTAATATGCAATTGTTCAAATGTCACCTCCGGCTCGAAGGGTACGATAATCTCCCTTGACGTACTTTCAAATCGTGCTCGCAACTCAGCTATACCCAAAGACAATATTTCCGAAGCGGTTTCATCGAGCTTTTTACGATATTCAATAGTGACCGATTGTACGATAGAACCGCCCTTTACGTGCATAAAGTTGATGAATGCCGCGTTGTCGTCTTCGTCGTACGAGAATACATCGACATTATTGATAACACTGCTTACCACTACCGATTTGGCGCGATAACGTTCGACCAAATCATATCGTTCTTTCACCACCTGCGCCTCCTCAAATCGCAATTGCGAGGCAAGTTCCTGCATCTCGGCAACGAGCATTTCGCTCAATCGGCCGGTATTACCATTAAGTATGTGCTTGACAGCATCAATATAGGTGGCATACTCACGCGGTGTAATGCGCCCCTCACAACAACCTTTGCACCGCTTGATGTGATATTGCAGACACACCTTGTGCTTGCGAGACGAAACTGCATCGGCAGTAAGCGACAACCGACAAGTTCGTAGCGGAAACAGATCGTGTATCAGTTCCAGTACCGTCTTGGCAACGTGCACGTGAGCATATGGTCCGTAATACTTGGCTCCACTACCTCGCTCGACCCTGCGAGTGAGAAACACTCGAGGATACTCCTCTTTGGTAACGCATATCCAAGGATACGTTTTGTCATCCTTGAGCAAGACGTTATAGCGCGGACGATACTTCTTGATAAGCGAATTTTCGAGATGCAAAGCATCCTCCTCGCTACCAACCACTATATACTTCAGGTCGGCAATATTACGAACCAGCACGCGAGTCTTAGGGGCATCTTCGTGTTGCTTGTTAAAGTAAGACGACACGCGCCGCTTGAGATTCTTTGCCTTACCCACATAGATAATCGTACCCTCTTTGTCGAAGTACTGGTATACACCGGGACTTTCGGGCAAGAGGGTAAGAATATCCTTTATATGTCTATTGGTATCGGACAATATCTAATTAATATTTAATCAAAGCATCTATTTCGACATCGGCAGGGAAGAGTTCGCGACCCTTCAAGAACTCCAATTCGGCAATAAAGCTTATATAAATTTTCTTAGGATTGAAACGCTTGGCCAACAAATAAGCAGCGTACATAGTACCACCTGTGGCCAACAAGTCATCGTGCAACAACACCACATCATTCTCATCAATGGCATCAACGTGCACCTCGATAGTGTCAACACCATACTCCTTGGTATAGCTTTCGCTTACAGTATTGGCAGGCAACTTACCGGGCTTACGCATAGGAACAAATCCTGCACCAACCTTTTCGGCAACGATAGGACCCATGATAAAACCACGCGACTCTATACCTACAACCTTAGTTATACCCTTATCGGCATAACGTTCACAAAGCAATTGAGCAGCAAGACGCAAACCCTCTTTATCCTTGAGCATAGTAGTAATATCCTTAAAGAGGATACCCTTTTGAGGAAAATCAGGCACATCACGTACAAGGGCTTTCAAATCTTCGATTGTCATCATTATTTATACTATAATTGGTTATTATTTGCTTTCTTTTCAACAATTTAGTACTCCACATAAGCACACTGTTTCACGTGAAACATTAGCGTCCCATAAGCACCAACAGGATATTTATATCGCTCGGCGAAATACCGGGTATACGAGCAGCCTGGGCTATGGTTTCGGGGTTGATACGAGCCAACTTTTGGCGAGCCTCAGTCGAAATCTGCTGTATGCTCATGTAGTCAAACTTGTCTTTGATGCGTATATTTTCAAGACGTGTTATTTTATCGGCTATCATCTGTTCGCGGTCGATATAGCCGCTATACTTAATCTTTATCTCGGCAGCCTCAACAATCTCTTCGCGACGCGAGGGTATAGCATCTATCTTGCGTTGCAGGGCTTGCACCATAGGGGCAAGGGTGTTGATGTCGAGCTGAGGTCGAACAATCAGGTCATAGAGTTTTACACCTTGTCGCAAGGGCTGATGACCAGCCTGCTCCAACTTGTCGTTGATAAGCGCCGCCTTGATTGAGTAGTTTTGTGCAAACTCGACCAAATCTTCCACGGCAGCCTTCTTGGTGCGTAGTAATTCATATCGCTCTGCTGTAGCAAGACCGAGTCTGTACGACTTTTCGGTAAGACGCATATCGGCATCGTCTTGTCGCAACAGAATACGGTACTCGGCACGCGATGTAAACATGCGATAGGGTTCGTCTACACCTTTTGTCACCAAATCATCAATGAGAACACCTATATAAGCCTCGTTGCGACCCAACACAAAGGGTTCGCCACCATGGCACGATATATGAGCATTGATACCGGCTATCAAGCCTTGACCTGCAGCCTCCTCATAGCCGGTAGTACCATTGATTTGACCGGCAAAATAGAGTCGCTTGACAAGCTTGGTTTCGAGTGTATGCAGCAATTGAGTGGGATCGAAGTAATCGTATTCTATGGCATATCCGGGTCGATAAATACGCACATCACGGAAAGCCGGTATCTCCTTCAAGGCTGCCAACTGAATATCGATAGGCAAGGACGAAGAAAAACCATTGAGGTAATACTCTTGCGTGGTTTCGCCTTCCGGCTCTAAGAATAGTTGATGCTCGGTTTTATCGGGGAATGTGACAATTTTTGTCTCGATACTTGGACAATATCTCGGGCCTATACTCTGTATCTGACCATTGTACAAGGGCGATTCGGGTAGTCCTTTATGGAGTATTTCGTGTACACACTCATTGGTGTAGACAGTCCAACAACTGCGTTGTTGCAAGGGGCGAGGGGTAAAGTCGAGATAAGAGAATTTATGGAAATCATTCTCACCTTTTTGTTCGATGGTTTCGTCAAAATGCACACTGCGACCATCGATACGTACAGGCGTACCGGTCTTCATTCGACCTACGGTAAATCCCAGTTGCGCCAACTGCTCCGATATGCCATAAGATGCCGGCTCGGCAACGCGTCCTCCGGGCAATTGGGTGCGACCTATGTGCATCAATCCATTCAGGAAAGTACCATTGGTGAGCACCACAGCGCGAGCCTTGAAGGTCACCTCCATGCCGGTAACAACACCTTTGACCTCATTATCTTCTATAACAAGCTGTTTAACAAAGTCTTGCCATATATCCAAGTTATCGGTATTTTCAATAATCGAGCGCCATTGTTCAATAAAACGAGCGCGATCGCTCTGCGAACGTGGGCTCCACATGGCGGGACCTTTCGAACGATTGAGCATTCTGAACTGTATGGCTGTCATATCGGTTACAATACCCATTTGACCGCCAAGAGCATCTATCTCTCTAACTATCTGACCTTTAGCTATACCACCAACAGCAGGATTGCAACTCATCTGTGCAATCTTGTTCATATCGTGGGTTATAAGGAGCGTCTTCGAGCCTAAATTGGCCGCTGCACAAGCAGCCTCGCATCCGGCATGACCGGCTCCAACAACTATAACGTCATATTCAAAATTCATCGCTCTAAGGTGTTTCTTTCTTAAATGTTTGTTCTTTCATCAATATAAGTAGGCCGACTGCCACACTTGCAACATTACGCTTTACGCATAGCAAGTGCCTCATTCTCACAACGTTCCATTATCTCACGCTCACCTTCACCCTTGTCGTTGATGCCACACAAGTGCAATATGCCGTGGATAATAACACGGTACAACTCCCTTTCGTAGGACTCTCCTACCAATTGTGAGTTGGTCTTTACCGTATCGAGACTTATAAACAAATCGCCCGATATGGTATTGCCTGTACAATAATCGAATGTAATAATGTCGGTATAATAATCATGCTGCAAAAAGGCACGATTGACCTCCAGTATACGCTCATCATCGCAAAATATATAGGCTATATCGCCACAACGCTTGCCATAATGAGCGGCTACTCGCTTTACCCAATCTATTACATCACAACGATTTATATCGGGCATACTGACATTCTCGGCTGAAAAACTTATAGGCATAATCCAATCGTTTGTTTTACTTGTGCAAAGGTAAAATTTATCTCATAAAAAGTCTCTATCCGAAGAAGAAATATGCCACCAAAATGCCCGAAATAGCTCCTACTATATCGGCCAGGAGAGCATATCCTACGGCATATCGAGTCTTCTTAATACCTACACTGCCAAAGTACACAGCCAATATATAGAAAGTGGTGTCGGTAGAACCTTGCACAGTAGCCGCCACACGCGCCACAAACGAATCAACGCCATAGGTTGCCATGCAATCAACCATCATACCGCGCGAACCACTACCACTCAAAGGCTTCATCAGCGCCGTGGGCAAGGCCTCGACAAAAGAGGTATCCAAGCCACATGCAGCCACGCACCAGCGCACTGCATCTACCACATAATCCATCGCTCCTGATGCTCGAAAAATGCCGATTCCAACGAGAATTGCGACCAAATAAGGTATTATCATTACAGCTGTCTTAAAGCCCTCTTTAGCGCCCTCTATGAAGCTCTCATACACGTTTATTCGCTTCACCAAACCTGTACCTATAAAGGCTACAATAATGGTAAAAAGCAACGCATTGGCAGCAAAGGTCGAGTAGAGCTGCATCTTATCTTGTGGCAGTTGCGAAAAGAAATACATAATAGCACCTATTACCGCCACAAGCCCTACAGCCCACGACACCAGTACACGATCTATCTTGATACGTTGCTTGATACACAGCGCTGTAAGCCCCACAAGGGTGGCTATGAACGTAGCTATAAGTATGGGAATGAACACATCGGATGGATTGGCAGCACCCATTTGTGCGCGATAGGTCATCACACCGATAGGCACCAAGGTAAGCCCCGAAGCGTTGAGTATCAAAAACATAATCATCGCATCGGTGGCGGTATCCTTCTGTGTGTTGAGTTCTTGCATCTCGCGCATAGCCTTCAGCCCTAAAGGTGTCGCGGCATTATCAAGCCCCAGCATATTGGCCGATATATTCATAAACATCGAGCCCAACGCAGGATGCCCTTTGGGAATACCGGGAAATAGTCGCGAGAACAGAGGACTCATCGCTCGCGAGAAAACCGATATAAGTCCGGCATTCTCACCCACCTTCATCAACCCAAGCCACAGCGTGAGCACACCGGTAAGTCCGAGTGAAATATCGAAGGCACTCTTGGCCGATGAAAACGATGCATTCATAATGTCGGACCATATTGTTAAGTTACCGGCAAAGATGGTCTGACACAAAGCCACAACAAAGGCTATGATGAAAAAGGCAATCCAAATATAATTAAGTACCATGACGCAATTTTCTTGGTTGGTAGATAAATTTTCGTTTCAAGACCAAAATTAAAAATTTTATCGCTATTGACGTTGCAATTGATGATAAAAGCCTCGGATTGATAAAATTTTAAGATTTGTAAACACTTTCAATTTTTTAGCTGTTTTTTCTCAAAACAACAAAACAAGACTTATATCTTTGACAAACAACCACTTAACACACATTTAACTTTCGCGAGAATTCGATATATTTTTCTCTGCGAACATCTACCCGCAAAAATTCGATACAAAAAGCTGTTTTCCTCACCTTTTTCGACTACCTTAGCCGTTGTTGAAAAAAGAGATGCGAATGAGTACCGAAAAATTGAAAGCCGAACTGATAGCCGCCGGTAGCGAGACGAAGGCTCGCGAATTGTCGCGCTTCTTCAAGACCGGCCAAGGTGAGTATGGCGAGGGTGACAAATTTATAGGAGTAACCGTTCCTGTCAACCGTGCCATCACCCGACGTTACCTTCACCTTCGCGCACCACAACTCGTCGATCTACTTCGTAGCGAAATTCACGAGGTAAGGTTGTCGGCTCTTATATGCATGGTCGAGCAATACAAGTCGCGACACACCTCCGACTCGCAACGACAAGAAATTGTCAACACCTACATCGCCAACACGCGCTACATCAACAATTGGGATTTGGTAGACCTCTCGGTGTACAACATCATAGGCGCTCACCTCCTTCATCACGACCGCGAGTTGCTTTACCGCTGGGCCGATAGCGAGTTGATGTGGGAGCAACGAATGGCCATTGTGGCTACCATGTGGTTTATACGTCATGGAGAGTACGACGATACCATAAGACTTGCCGAACAGCTATGTCACCACCCACACGACTTGATGCAAAAGGCCGTTGGCTGGCTCTTGCGCGAAGTGGGCAAGCGCGACATGACACGTCTCACCGACTTTCTCGACAAGCACTACACCACCCTACCCCGCACGCTCTTGCGTTACGCGATAGAGAAGTTTCCGCCCGAGCTACGCAAGCACTATATGGCGCGTTAGGCGTTAAAATCCGGGCAAGGTAATATAAAGGGTAGGCAAGAGCAACAAGAAGCCCACAACAAGCATTAGAAGGATAAATTTCCATATCCATTTCACCCATTGCTCATAAGGTATCTTGGCAACCGACAGCACAGCCATCAACACACCCGAGCAGGGGGTAATCATGTTGGTAAAGCCATCGCCAAACTGGAAGGCCAATACGGTCGATTGTCGGGCTATACCTATCATGTCGGAGAAGGGTGCCATAATGGGCATCGTAACGGCAGCCTTAGCCGATGCCGAGGGGATAAAGAGATTGATAAAGGTTTGTATGCCATACATCATGGCCAAGGCGGCCTCGCGACCACTGTTTTCGAGCGACGAAGCCATAGCCGACAACATGGGGTCTATCACCTCGCCATTCTCCAATATCACGATAATACCCGCCGCAAAACCGATTATAAGTGCCGCTGAGAAGATATCCTTTGCACCGGCAATAAACTCCTTGGCAATATCATCGGCTGAGTATCCGGCCGAGAATCCTGCAGCTATACCCAACGCCATGAAGAGCGCACATATCTCAGGCAAGTACCAGCCATAACCCATGGCTCCCACCACCAAAAAGAGAATGGTGGACAACAGCATATTGAGGATATACATCTTGTCCGACACACGCAACGATAGGATAGATACTACGACAAACAGAGCTGTCAACACCCACATCAAGTAGGGGGCTGCATACTCACTCTGACCCACCTTTATCACACAGTTGGCAGCATAGAATATCGAGAATAGCACCAACACCACAACCACAATGGCAAAGCATATCCACGCACGCTTGCCACCGCCACGTATGGCAGTTATCTCCTCGTGCTCACCCACGGCAACTACACTTGAGGGGTCACGTTTCACCTTATTGGCATACCATAGTACAAAGGCTATAGTAAGGGTCATGAGCACCACCCAGCACACCGTGCGATACTCTATACCCGAGAAAAGTGGCAGTCCCGACATATCTTGTGCAATACCTATCGTAAAGGGGTTGAGCATAGCACCGGCAAAGCCTACATGCGCTGCCACATACACCATACACACGCCCACAAAGTCGTCATATCCCAGCGAACGCGCCAAAGGTATTACCACCGCCACAAAGGCAATCGTCTCCTCACTCATGCCAAATACAGCACCAAACAAGCCAAAGAGCAACATGATAAGTACTATCACGATATTGCCCAC
>CAJGDT010000034.1 GCA_904502265.1 uncultured Barnesiella sp.
CCTTTGCGCAAAGCGCGTATTTGCACTTCGATATTAGCACCACCATATACGGGTGTGATGTGTAGATTGGGTATATATTTGGCATAGTCGGCCAAGTCGCCAGCTATTTGCAAGCATAGCTCGCGCGTAGGAGCCATGATAAGTGCTTGCGGGTATAACTTGTTGGTGTTGATACGTTGCAATAGAGGCAAGCCAAAGGCTGCTGTCTTGCCTGTACCGGTTTGTGCCAATGCTATAAGGTCGGTCTCTTCACCCAATAAAAGGGGGATAACTTGTTCTTGCACAGGCATAGGATACTCGTATCCCATCTCGGCGATGGCCTGTAAGATGGAGGGCGCAATACCCAATTCTTCAAATGTCTTCATTGATGGTTGTGTGAAAATATAAAAATGCACCCGCTGTGGTTGCGGGTGCAAAGGTAGTAAAAAAAGGTATTATAACGCTTTAGTTATCCCAATTTGCCACTATTTTGCAAGATGGCAGCCTATTGATATCGAGCTGCAACCTCTGTGGGTAGATAGTTTTCGTGGCTCATGCACACTTGCGACGAAAAGTCGAGGGCATATTGTACAATGGGAGCCCACTCGTCGAGGGTAAGGCTGTTGAGGTTGTCGAGGGTGATATTGTGGCGAATGAGGCCAAAGATAATGCCTGCATTGAATGTATCGCCTGCGCCTATGGTGCTGATGGGTTTGTCAATAACCGGTGCATCGAAGTGGCGTTGACCCTGTTGGCAGTAGAACTCTACACCATTTCCTCCACGGGTATAGATGAAGTTGGGACAATAGAATTTTATTTTGTCAAGATAGATTTTATCGGGGTTGTCGAGTTTATAGAGTGTCTCGAAATCCTCGTCCGATCCTCGTACAATATTGGCGTACTCTAAGTTTTCTATAATTGAAGGCATGAGTTTCATAGCCTCATGGCTGTGAGCCTTGCGGAAGTTCGGATCGTAATATACAATGGCTTTGCGAGTGTTGGCAAATTCGAGTATCTCGGTAATGCGGTTGCGCAAGACGGGATTGACCGAGAAGTATGAGCCAAAGATAACGATATCGCCTTCGTTGATGAGAGGAATGGCAACATTAAGACGGTCGGCAGGGAATTGGTGGTAGAAGGTATACTCGGCATTGTTGTTCTCGTCAAGAAAAGCCAACGATACCGGTGTCTTGCCATCTTTGGGGTTGTAGATGTCTATATAGTTTGTGTCTACACCGTTTTGTTGCATAAACTCCATGATGTCTTTGCCTACACGGTCGTTGCCCAATTCGGTTACTAAGGCTGTGTTCATGCCCAGCCTGCCCAAGGTGATGATAGAGTTGAATGTAGAGCCTCCGGCCACCGACTTTTGTGGTTGCCATTCGCCGTCTTGATTCTTGCGAAAGAGGATGTCGAGTATGGTCTCGCCTATTCCTATAATTTTTCTCATAGCCTTTTTATGATGTTCTTGTTACTTATATCCTCGTTATTTCTTCGCCAAGTCCGAACCTTCAAATTGTCGGATAGCATCTTTCCACTCATCGCTGATAGGAGCACTTACACCGGCCTCGACATCAAAGCCTACCATGATGGTGCGACAAATACCTTTTACCTCGCCTGTAGTGGTGTTGACAATGCGTTGCATCAGTTTGAAGCTGCGGTTGCCTATCTCTATGCAACATGTCTCAACAGCTACTTGTTCGTATGAGTAGATGGGCGAGAGGAAGTCGGCATTGACATTAGCTATAACCACATCGGCTTTGCGCCAGTCTATTGATTGTTTCTTGACAGTCTCAAAGTAACGGCTCTTACCCAAGTCGTAGAATGTAAAGTATACCGAGTTGTTGACATGACCCAGTGAGTCTATATCATTGAAACGCAGTTGTAGGGGGTAACTGTGGTGAAAGGTGGGAAATTGCTTGTCTTGTTCCATTTTTAGTATCTCTATTTGAAATATATATTTTTAATAATAGGTCGACCAATGTGTGTGTTGAGTCGGTCGATGAGTGTGCGTCGGTTCATAAACAACTCATTGCGAAGCACAGCCGATGAAAGTTTTACTTGCAGAGTACCTTTGTCAAAGTGTAGTGCCATCGTACATTTATCTACAGCCTCGCCCATGGCCTCTTTCCAGGCTGCCCTTGCTCGTGCGGCATCAAGACCTATGTCAAGGTGATTTTCTCGCAGTATCTCGTCGAGTATTTCGCTCAATGCTTGTGCTTCTTTTCGTTTCATTTCGTCAAGGCATTAGGGTAAATTCTCCGTTCGATACACTGTATAGGCAGTGATGTGCTGTAGTACGTCGCACGATGCGGTCGAGGTATTCGCGGTTGGTGTCGGTTATGAATATCTGGCCGAATATATCGCTCGATACGAGTTGCATAATACGCTCTACGCGGTCGGAGTCGAGTTTGTCGAACAAGTCGTCGAGGAGCAATATGGGTGTTGTGTTGCCATTGTGGGCCAGGAAATCATATTGAGCCAGTTTCAAGGCGATGAGGTAAGTCTTACATTGTCCTTGCGAGCCTATGCGCTTCATGGGATATTCGTCCAACGTCATCTCCATGTCGTCGCGATGGATACCCTTGGTGGTATATCCGAGTATGAGATCTCGGTGTCGGGTGTCGGCGAGTTGTTGTAGGAGGCTGCCCTCGCTCAAATGGGAGCGATAGGATAGTCCTACGTGCTCGTTGCCGTTGGCTATGAGGTTGTAGAAACGATCGAATACGGGTATAAACTCATTCAAGAAGCGCTTGCGAGTGTCGTATATGATGGTAGCTGCATGAGCCATTTGCTCTTCCCATATCTCATAGAGCATAGGGTCGCTCACTTCTTGGCGTAGCAGAGTGTTGCGCTGCTCAAGAGCTTTGTTATAACGAATGAGGGTGTCGAGGTAGGGCTTGTCCCATTGTGATATTACCATGTCGATAAATCGGCGACGCTCCTCGCTACCACCCTGTATCAGGGTTGTATCGTCGGGAGATACCATTACCAGTGGGGCAAATCCGATATGATCCGATAAGCGACTATACTCCTTCTTGTTGCGTTTGAATGACTTTTTTTGTCGTCTTCTTATGCCACATGATAGCACTTCGGGCTGTTCATTGCGATCGTATACACCTTGCAGCATGAAGAAATCTTCTCCATGTCGTATGTTTTGTGAGTCGATGTTGTGGGTGAAACTCTTACAAAACGATAAGTAGTATATGGCATCGAGTAGATTGCTTTTTCCCATACCATTGTTACCCAAAAAACAGTTGATATTGTCCGAAAAGGAGAGGTCGGCTTGGGCAATATTCTTGAAGTTAATGATGGATAACTGTTGTAGTATCATGTGTTTATACGATTATAGTAGTTGTGTTACTTTGTTGATAATAGCCGGTACAAAGATGCACAAGCCAGCAATAACGGCTGTGATGGCACTGAGTAGCACGGCTGCTGCGGCTATATCTTTGATGCGTCCTATGGCAGGGTGCATTTGGGGGGTAACATGGTCGCATAGGCGTTCTATGGCTGTGTTGAGGGCTTCGGTTATCCACACGCCTCCTACCAATGCAGCTGCTATAGCCCATTCTATAGGCGATAGTGACACCCACCATCCCACAATGACTACGCATAGGGTGGCAACGAGGTGTATCCATGTATTGTGCTCAAGAAAGAGCAACTTCAATCCGCGTCCGGCATATACGAAACTACCGAAGCGTTCGCGTAACGAAAATTTATGTTTTGTATCTCTGTCTCTCATAAATATTGCTCTTTTACCATCCTCCTCTGGCTCCGCCTCCGCCGGTCATACCACCGCCAAAGCCTCCGCCGAAGCCACCACCACCACTGCTACTCTTGGGTACAACAATCATGGGGATGATATAGGATATAACACTGCGCTTGTGGCAGTGTTGGCAGGTATATACTTTCTCGCCACGTCCGGGTGACAAGGTTGTGGCGGGTAGGATGATGTTGTCGTGTGCCATAGTGTAAGCCTTGGCACGACAATGAGGGCATTCACTATATTGTGTGTAGGCCTTGTCAAAACGGAATACCTCGGTATTGTGGCAATTGTCGCACAACCACACATCGTAGTCGACCGATCCTATACGCTCTTCGGTATCCTCTTGGGGTGTGAGGAATTTGTTATCCTCGCTCTCCGATAGTCGGTGCATTTCGTTGCCACACTTATCGCATGTGCGTGGTTTGTTGCGCATTTTCTTCATCATTCTGTTGCAGTAGATATAGTTTGCAACACCCCACAGCGGACATAATATTGCCAAAATAAGCAAGCCGGCGTGTGAACTGAATAGCTCTTTGTAGCATTCGTAAGGTTCGTTGCTGTGCTTGCGGATGGTGCGATTGAGGCGTATGGTGAGCAACAATGATATAATAAGGCTGAAGGCTAAATAACCATACAGCATATTCATCAAGATCACTTTGTCGGCTTCATCAAAGATAGGTTCTTCGGCCATTAGTTCGGCCGAGGCTTCGGGGGTCATAATGATGTGTAATGTCTGCTCAACGGCATCACACATACCCTTTCCGTAAGCTCCTTCGCGAAAGGCCGGTGTGATATATTGACGAATAATGCGACTGCATAGGATGTCGGGTAGAACACCTTCCAATCCGTAACCGGTGCGTATCACTATTTGACGTTGATCCATCACGGCTATAAATAGCAATCCGTTGTCGTTGCTTGCTTTACCTATACCCCAGTGGGTGAAAAGTTCGGTGGCAAAGTTATCTATATCTTCATTACCTATCGAGGGGAGCATTACTACAGCAGCCTCTACACTATTGCTGTCGCGTAGTTGGGCAAGCATGCTGTTGATGTATGAGCGTGACGCGTTGTCTATATAGCCATCGGGGTCGGTAACATATTGTGTGCGGTCGGCAACTTGCACATTCGGAACACTCTCAATGGTATATTGACGGGCTTGTAGCGGTAGTGCCACAAGGAGTAGGAGTAATGCGATAGTATGATAAATTGCTCTTTTCATATACGTTCGGTTTTATACGGCGGGCAGACTCATGCCGTTGATTTTACGGTATAGGTCGAGGGCATATACATCGGTCATACCCGATATATAGTCGATGGCTGCTTGTACCTTTCCGTAGAGGGTTGCTGCATGGGTCTCGTATTGTTGAGGAACTTTATTAAGTATAAGTTGTGAGTAGTTTTTATCGGGGTAGAGAACGGCATCAATCAGCTTGTCGAGCAATTCTGTTATGATGCGATTACCGGCCAACTCTATGTCGAGCACATCATTACTACGATAAATCTTATCCCATGCTACTTTTGAGCAGTGAGCGTAGGCTTTGCGAGGTGTCTCTGAGATGCGGTCGATGAGGCACCCCTCAAAGGTGCCACTGAGCAGTTCCTCTTCATGATCGACAAAGAGTTGCGAACACTCATCGATAAGCAGACCGATAACTCGTGAGCGAAGGTAGGCTATTTGCTCATTGCGGTCGTCGGCTATTTTCAGCACTTCGTGTATATGGGGCAACTTCTCGGGCTCGAAAAACTCCAACAGCAACTCTTTGGTTTGGTTGGTTGTGAGCAATTTTAGCTTGTGAGCATCCTCTATATCCATGATTTGATAACAGATGTCGTCGGCAGCCTCTACAAGATAAACAAGAGGATGACGATGAAAACGCAAGCCACTATCGCCATCGGGTAGCAGACCTAAGTCTTGGGCGACACGACGAAAATCGTCACACTCCGAGCAGAAGAACCCCGATTTTCCTTTTTTGGTAGAGAGAGTTGATGCGTAGGGATATTTGACTATCGATGCCAATGTAGAGTATGTGAGTGCAAAACCACCTTTGCGACGACCTGTAAATTGATGGGTGAGTAGTCTGAATGCATTGGCGTTACCCTCAAAGTGGGTAAAGTCGTTCCACTCCCAGTCGCTGAGCATATCTTTCAGGGCCAGTCCCTTTCCCTCCGAAAAGTATGTGGCAATGGCTCGCTCACCCGAGTGACCAAAAGGTGGGTTGCCTAAATCGTGTGCCAAACAGGCTGCTGCAACAATAGAACCCATGTGAGGAAGCTTCTCCTCGGCCGGTGTGCCGGTATACTTAGGTGCAAGTGCTACTGCTACATTGGTGCCCAACGAGCGACCTACGCACGATACCTCAAGGCTGTGTGTGAGTCGGTTGTGTACAAAGATACTGCCCGGTAGTGGAAAGACCTGTGTCTTGTTTTGCAAACGGCGGAAGGGTGCCGAAAATATCAAACGGTCGTAGTCGCGCTGAAAATCGGTGCGTGTATGTGTTCGTTCATCATGAAACTCTTCCATGCCAAATCGCTTGGCGGTAATGAGCTTTTCCCAGCTCATGCGTTTGGGGGTATCTTTGTTAGGCATCATTGTAGTGTGTAGTCTTATACGTCATTCTTGCTACAAAAGTACGAATTTTTGCTCAATGCACACACGATTTTTCCCCACAAGGGAGGGCTTTTGTGTTATAGGGTGTTAAAGTAATCCTATCGGATAATCCATTGAGCGATTGTACCACATCCACGACCGCCGTGTGAGGCGTAAAGGCGACATATGGGAAAGAAACATTGCATGGCCCATGTGGTGAGTTGGTCGTTTATCGCCTCTTTGTAAATGTCTTGAGCAAAATGGCGCAACTCATCGTTATTCTGTTTGCGGGCTTCACGCAATATGTGCGCAGCCAATAGCACTTGGCGATATAACACCAATCGCATCAGTCGGTGCTTGCGAGGGTGGCCTATTGCATCAATATCCTCAAGCGTGTGTCTCACAGCTTGATAGAAATTTCGGTATCCGTCGATGTGTGTACGTGCAGTGAGAGTGTTTTCGTGTAGATATACTGTGGCAACAGGCGGCTCTTTAAGCCAATAAATCTTTGTGGTGTGCAGTAATAGTCGCAGACCCAAGTTCCAGTCTTCCCAACCATTGTATGCCTCTTGCCAGCCACCTACCTCGCGAATGAGTTGTGTGCGTGCGGCAAAACGTTGGGTCGATAGTGTGCCATGTATGATGTGTGGCTCGGGGTCGGATGTGAAGACAGCCTTGGCAAGGAATGTCTTCGTGTCGTTGCAAAAGTTGATGGTAGCACCTATTAAGTCGGCATCGGGGTGTGACTCGAAGGCTTGCATGTAGCGCGATACGGTGTCGCTATGCATTTCGTCGTCGCTGTCGAAGAACATCATATAGCGGCTTTCGACCATTTCCAAACCCCTGTTTCGTGCAGCCGATGCGCCAGGACGCAGTTGTTGTACGACCTCTATACTTAGTTGTTCCTCTTGATGAAGTTGTTGCATATCGTAGCACACTTCCAGCGAATTATCGGTAGAGTTATTATCCACCAATATCACTCGTAAAGGTCGATAGTCTTGTGCTACAACAGACGCAATCGTGCGAGGCAATTCCTTGGCTCGATTGTATACGGGTATCACTATGCTCATCACTTCTTTCATAAAACAAAGATAGTGAAAGGTGAGCGAAGAAAAAACAAGTTCACTTGTTTTTTTATTCCGAACCGCATCCTATCTTATCAAAAGATAGTGAAAGGTGAGCACGGATAAACAAGTTCACTTGTTTTTTTATTCCGAACCGCATCCTATCTTATCATCCTTATCGAAAGGTGGCGATTATTTGGTTTTTTTTCTTATGTTTGCAATATGAAATTAAATGTGCTTATATGTACTCTCAACGAAGGTATTGCTAAGGTGTCGGATATATTGTTGCCTCAGCGTGCCGATGTAGACTATATTGTATCGATGCAATATACCGATGAGTCATATTTGCAACAAATACCACAGATGTTGCATGAGCGTGCCGATGTGCATGTAGTAACGTTGCCGGGAAAGGGGCTGTCGCGCAATCGCAACAATGCCTTGAAACATGCTACCGGTGATATTGCACTTATTGCCGATGACGATGTGCGCTATTGTAATGAGTATTTCGATAGGGTTATAGCTGCCTTTAAGGAAGATAATAAACTCGATGTTGCTCAGTTCATGATAAAAGCCCTTGATGGTGGATATATCAAGGACTATCCCGATTACTCCTATACCTATCCTCGTGTGGCTAAAGGCATGTATGTTACATCGCCCGAAATAGCTCTACGAGTGGCTTCGGCGCAAGGCCGATTGTTTTTTGATGAGCGATTTGGATTGGGTTCTCCCTATTTTGTGTGTGGCGAGGAGGAGGTACTCTTTTATGATGCCTATCGCATGGGGTTGACGATACGTTTTATCCCCGAATATGTGGTTGATGCACCGTCGGATAGTACGGGTATGCGCACGTATACCGATGAACGTGTGATGATGGCCAAGGGTGCTATACACTACTATTTGCATGGAGCAACGTCGTGGTTGAGAATGTTTAAGTTTGCCTTTGCATCGGCGTTGTTGCATCGAGGTCGTTTTGATGTATTGTTGCGCAATACATTCAAGGGTATTAACTATTATCGAAAAGTAGTGCGATATGAGAGTTCTATTGGTAGGTGATGCAAGTAATTTTCATTGGACGTTGGCTCAAGGTCTACGACAATTGGGGCACGAGGCCACAGTTATATCCAATGGTGGTGGTTGGATGAGCACCAATTGTGATATCTCTATTCGGCGCAAGAGTTATGGAGCTGTTGACTCGATGATGTATCTTGCCAAGATTATGTCGCTGCTACCTTCTTGGCGAGGCTATGATGCTGTACAGATTGCGGGTCATGGATTCTTTAAACTTCGTCCGGAGAAGAATTTGGCTATATTTCGCCAATTGCGTCGCCAGAACGACCGCATATTCATGGAGGCTCTGGCTACCGACCACTACTATACCAAGGCTTGCTTTGATGGCAAGACCTATCGTTACTCCGATTACTTTATTGGAGATAAGCCCCTCAATCGCCCCAACTACAATACTGAGCGTGAGGCTTATCTTGAAGGAGCAAACCGCGATGCCAATATAGCTATGGCTGAGGAGTGCGATGGTATAGCGGCATGCTTGTGGGAGTACTATGTGGCGTATGAGCCGGAATTTGCCCATAAGCTGGCATATATTCCCATTCCTATCAATCTCGACGAAAATCCATTGCGTAACATTCCCGATAAGATTGAGCAGCTACGTTTCTTTATAGGTATTCAGCATGATCGTTCTATACTCAAGGGTACAGATGTGATGTATGATGTGCTCAAGCAGTTGCAGAGGGATTACAAGAACGAGTGTCATGTAACAGCCGTAGAGAGTTTGCCTTATAAGGAGTACAATCGTGTGATGTATGAGTCGGATGTACTTATAGACCAACTCTACTCTTATACGCCGGCCACCAATGCCCTCTTGGCTATGGCTAAAGGTATTGTGGCGGTGAGTGGTGCTGAGCCTGAGTATTGCAACTTTATAGGTGCACATGACTTGCAACCGGTGGTAAATGTATTGCCCGATGCCGATGCCGTATATAAGACTCTGGAAAATCTTATCCTACATCGCGAACAAATTCCTCAAATGTGTCGCGACAGCCGCCTGTTTGTCGAGCAACATCACGATTGCCGAAAGGTGGCGCAGCAGTTTATCGACTTTTGGTCGAGATAAATTGTATCCTATTTCAATTCTCCTTAGAGATTAACCCCGAAAATCTTGTTTGAGAAATTCGGCTACACCTTCGTCGTTGTTGGATGCAATGATTTGTGTGGCATGTGCTTTCACCTCGTCGAGTGCATTGGCCGTGGCGTATGAGCGATGGGCGATATCGAACATGGGTAGGTCATTGACATTGTCACCAAAGGCTACTATCTCGTTGGCACCTACGTGTTCGGCAAGTTGCTTGATAGCACTTGCTTTTGATGTACCTGCAGGATAAATTTCGAGATATCCTAGTTCAGGCTGTAAGCTGTCGCTGTAGAGATAGCTGCGATGACCCTCTATTGTGGCGATACGATTGTATAAGGATTGCATCTTATTGTATGCTCCCATGAAGAATATCAATACGGTATTGGGGTGTGCTGTTAGCTTCTCTTCTACTTCTATATATTTCTTATAGGGTGTGCCCATACGACACTCCATGAAGGTTTGTTGATGTTTGTCGGTCGTGTGGCGATAGGCTACGTGCAATAGCGAATTGTCGATATAATAAACCATTGGAGACAACTCGTTATCGGATGTTGCCTCAAGAAGTTTCGATGATATTTCGTGCGGAAAAGAAGATACCGACAAGTAGCTGTTGGAGGCTATATCATAGATTAGTGCGCCGGTCATGAGCACTACGGGCAAGCGAAGTTTTACATCCGACATTAACTCTACAACCGTAGCCGGTGTACGTGCCGTGGCTATGGAAAAGAGCATGCCTTCATCGATGAGATGGTTGAGCGACTGAGCTGTAGAGGATGTAATGCGTGACTCGTTGTTGAGCAATGTTCCATCAAGGTCGCTGATGTAGAGAGTGCGCTTGCGTTGTTTCATAGATGTATATAAACAAAAAGACCTGCACCGTAGTAGCAGGTCTTTTGCTCTTCAGGTTGGACTTGAACCAACGACCCTCTGATTAACAGTCAGATGCTCTAACCGACTGAGCTACTGAAGAAGATTTTACCTCGAAAGGCGGTGCAAAGATAAGTCGTTTTTATTAATTGTGCAATAGATTGTGCTATTTTTTTTCGTTTTTGAGCAAAATTCTTTCATTTTACGCCCGGAGAAAGGGTAGGATGGGGGGTATACACCTCTATTTTGAACAAATAAAGTTAAAAAACCGCATTTGACACGAATATTCACTATCTTCGTAGTATTAAAATGTACGACTATATGAAACGCATCACTATACTTATATTGTGCATAGTGGCTATGAGTCACGTGTGGGCCAATGAAAACCAGATGTTCTCGTATACGCAGAATCTCGAAGTCTTCTCCGATGTGCTCAAGAAACTCAATATACATTATGTAGACACCATCGACCTCGATAAGGGGGTCAAGCACGGTATTTCGGCCATGCTTGCTACGCTTGACCCATATACTATATATTTTACCGAAGAAGAGGCCAAAGAGTTTGCTGAGCAAAATACGGGCGAATATGCAGGTGTTGGTTGTACAATTATGCAACGTGATAGTGCTGTGTATATCTCAGAGCCCTTTGACAATACGCCTGCACAAGAGGTGGGCTTGCGTGCCGGTGATAAGATTGTAATGATAGACAACGACACTGTACTTAACTGGAAGAGTGACGAGGTGAGCAAGCGTATGCGAGGCCTACCCAATACCAACCTACGCATGCTTATTGAGCGACCGGGCTGCGACTCGCTCATGGATGTGAATATTACCCGCCGCATTATACAACGCAACCCTGTAGTATATTATGGTACTATAGCCGAAGGGGTAGGATACATCATGCTGGAGACTTTTTCGGAGAAGGCTGCTGATGAAGTGCGCAAGGCGTTTCTCGACCTGAAGAGTAATCATGGTATTACTTCGCTAATACTCGATTTGCGCGACAATGGTGGCGGATTGGTCAACGAGGCTGTGAAGATACTCAATATGTTTGTGCCACGAGGCACTGCCGTGCTTGAGTCGCGAGGAAAGGTAGAGAATAGCAATCATATATATAAGACTGAGAAGGAACCCCTCGATACCAAAATTCCCCTTGCTGTGCTCATCAATGGCTACACTGCATCGGCATCGGAGGTAGTTGCCGGAGCATTGCAAGACCTCGATAGAGCCGTTATTCTGGGCGATCGTTCCTTTGGCAAGGGCCTTATACAACAAGTATTTCCTTTGCCCTACAATCGCCAACTGAAAGTTACGGTATCGTATTACTATATACCCAGTGGACGCTCTATACAAGCAATAGACTATACCAAGCGCGATGCCAATGGTCGTGTGGAGCGCATGCCCGATTCG
>CAJGDT010000035.1 GCA_904502265.1 uncultured Barnesiella sp.
ACCTTACACTCCCCTATTTTTTTCATGAGAGTGATGTTAATTTTTTCGCCAATATTCTTTTTATCGTGTCGCATGAGGGTCAACAACTCGTCATAATCGTCGCATGTAATGGCATAAGCTCCGTAATTTTGTTCGACAAAACGCGCCAAATCGTATATCACCGACGAGGGGAACGACAAGGCTCGATGCGCAATGAGCAGTTCGCACACCAATCCCCATGCCACAGCATAGCCATGCGCGACGGTACGTCCATGTCTTTGCGAGTGCGCTTCGATAGCATGTCCTACGGTATGGCCCAAGTTGAGCACTTTGCGCAAGCCCTTCTCGCAGGGGTCTTGCTCGACGATGCGCTGCTTGACTCCCACCGAATACTGCAACAAAGGCAACAGGGCATCGGCATCAAAGGTGGTTATATCGTAATCGAGCAACTCGTTGTAGTGCTTCTCACCATCTATCAGTCCGTGTTTCAACATCTCGGCATATCCCGACAGGAGCTCTTCGCGGGGCAATGTGTCGAAAAATCGGGTAGAGACAACAACCATGCGCGGTTGAGCAAAGACTCCCACCTCGTTCTTGAGGCCGGCAAAGTTAATACCCGTCTTACCACCTACAGCAGCATCCACTGCACCCAACAGCGTAGTGGGGATGTTGACAAAGGCCATACCACGCTTAAAGGTAGCCGCCGCCATACCACCCAAGTCGGTCACCATACCACCACCTACATTGATGAGCAACGAATGGCGGGTAGCCCCTCGGGCACTCAATTCATTCCACACGTAAGCCAATGTATCGAGGCTCTTGGCCTCATCACCGGCGGGGATGGTTATCACCTCGGCATCGGCTATACGCGATGACACGATGCGAGGCAACACACAACGACAGGTGTTGCTATCGCACAACACAAAGTAGCGATCATAGCCCTCGGCACTACACAAGCGCTCGATAGCACCCTCTACCTGATTGGTAAAAACGACTTCGTGACTCATAACCCTATCGTATTGATAACCTCAATCAACTCATCGACATGCTCGGCAAAGTGAGGCATCGAATCAAACACAATATCAGCACCGGCATCATACAACGCGGTGGCCGAGATAGGGCCTGTATTGACGGCAACCGTAAATACTCCGGCTGCCACACCGGCCTGCACACCCAAGGGAGCATTCTCTATCACAATAGCCTCGTGCGACTCCACACCGGCGCGTTGCAACCCCATCAAGTAAGGCTCGGGCGAGGGCTTGCCATGCTTCACATCCTCACCCGTTATGCGATAAGGCATATTGAACGCGCGGGGATAGTCGGTATCGAGCAATTCGAGCAAAGTACCCTGACTCGAGCCCGTAACCAACACCGTGCGCACATCGTGCGCCAAGAGCGATGCTATCATCTTATCGGCTGCCGGCCTACGCGAGGCCTCACCAAGTGCTCTGACTTGACGCACCTTCTCCTCATACAATGCCAATGACACCTCCTCGGGCGCATCATGGCCATACTCTCTATTAAAAAACATATTGATCGTGCGCGTACGTGTGCTACCCTCGAGCAAGAAGAAATCCTCGCGAGTACAAGCTATGCCCAGCGGGGCTATGGTTCGATACCACGCCTCGGCATGATGAGGCATAGAGTCGTACAACACACCATCCATATCGATAAGCGCCGCACGGCACTGCATAGATGTGCATCCGTGGCGCTCCAAATATCTCTTTACTGCTTCTTTTATTTTCGACATAATCATGTGCAAAACTACAAATTTTTTGTCACCTATTTATTAATTCAAATAAAAACCGTAGTTTTGTGCAATAAAATCAAAGAATATCGAACATCTTATCATAAACCACAAAAGAGTAAAAACATGAAAATTCAAAAGTTATTCGCTATTGCAAGTATAGCACTCCTCGCTTCATGCGCCGGACAACCCTCACAACAAGACTACATCGACGCATTTGTAGAATATGAAGACACAAACATCGGTGATAAAGAAAATATCTCTATCGCACACGTACAAGATATCACTGTAGCCGACAGTATTGCTTACCTCACCAACTCATTGGCTCAAGAATACCAAGACCTACTTGCAGAGAAAAAACTCGCATGGGAGAAGAAGTTGGAAGATTGCGAGAAAGACGAACGCGCCAACATCCTTCGCCACGAGGACTACATGAAGAAATACGAAGCTGCCAAGCGTCAATATGGTAATAACATTAAATATAAAAACAAAATTGACGGATACTTGAAGGCAGCTCAAAAGCTCCCCTCAACACACGAGGAGTATCTCAAGTTCGACCGCAGTCGCAGCTACTCATTCACTCGCGACGCTGAGAACTTGCAAGCCGACTATGAACAAACCCTCGCCCTCACACTCGAAGGTTATGCCGCTCAGTCGCCGGCTATCACCGCCTTCGGCGAGCGCAAGCCCGAAGAAGTTGTTGCATCGGCCTACACCATCAATTACCAAAACAACAACGGAGAATGTGCGTCGGAAATATATATTTTCAGCAACGAACCCATCAAGGTTTTGGACAAAAGCAACAACAACAATGTTACTATTCTAAATTATAACGCTGAGTAAAAATAAGCACAAAGTTGCCGGGCTCATGCATCAAAAACATTGTGCATAAAGCGCAAAAAAGTGAAAATAGTTGCAAATCGATGCACATTAACAGCCCACGTGTGCAGTAAAAAGCATTTTCTTAACACGAAATAGCAAATAATTCGCCAAAATGCATTTTCTTTGCAATGCATTTTTTGAAGAAAACTTCTTATTAATTCATTTTAAAAAAGAAAAACTATGTCTGAAGTTGCAGTAAAAGTAAGATCTATCATCGCAGAACGTTTGGGTCGTCCCGAGTCTGCCGTTACAAATGAAGCTAGCTTCACTAACGATTTGGGTGCCGATTCACTCGATACAGTAGAAATGATCATGGATTTCGAAAACACTTTCGATATCAAAATTCCCGATGAGGAAGCTGAAAAGATTACAACTGTAGGCGAAGCTATCGAGCACATCGAAAAGGCTCTTGCCGACAAATAATTTATGGAACTCAAAAGAGTTGTAGTAACAGGTCTGGGTTCAATTACGCCATTGGGCAACAACGTTTCAGAAACATGGAACGCCGCCATCAATGGAGTAAGTGGAGCCGGACCTATTACACATTTTGATGCCAGCGAGTTCAAGACTCAATTTGCCTGCGAAGTAAAAAATTTCGACCCGCTCAATTACTTTGACAACGCCAAAGATGCGCGTAAGCTCGACCTTTTTGCTCAATATGCTATCGCAGCCGTAAGAGAGGCCATGAACGATTCAGGCATCGATGTAGAGAAAATCAACCGTGAACGTGCCGGTGTTATTTATGCGGCCGGTATTGGTGGTTTGGGAACTTTCGAACAAGAAGTATCCAACTACGCATTACACCCCGAAAGAGGCCCTCGCTATAGTCCCTTCTTCATCCCCAAGATGATTGCCGACATAGCAGCAGGACAAATATCTATGATCTATGGATTCCACGGCCCCAACTTCGGCACCGTTTCGGCATGTGCTTCATCTAACCACTCTCTGATTGACGCCTACAATTACATCCGCTTAGGTAAAGCCGATGTAATCATATCAGGTGGTGCCGAAGCTGCAATATACGCTTGTGGCGTTGGCGGCTTCAACTCGATGCACGCGCTCTCTACTCGCAACGATTCACCCCAAACGGCATCGCGCCCATTCAGTGGCTCTCGCGATGGTTTCGTTATGGGTGAAGGTGGTAGCTGTCTCATCCTCGAAGAGATGGAACACGCCTTGGCTCGTGGAGCTAAAATTTATGCTGAGATTGCAGGTGGTGGTCTTGCTGCCGATGCATATCACCTTACAGCCACTCACCCCGAGGGTTTGGGTGCTAAACTCGTGATGCGCAACGCTCTTGAAGACGCCGAAATGAAGCCTGAGGATATTGACTATATAAACACTCACGGTACATCAACACCCGTTGGTGACATATCGGAGGTTAAAGCCATCAAAGAAGTATTTGGTGAACATGCTTATAAGCTCAATATCAGCTCAACCAAATCAATGACAGGACACCTTCTTGGTGCCGCCGGTGCACTTGAGGCTGTACTCTGTATCAAGGCTATGGAGAATGGTATCGTTCCGCCCACTATCAACCACGAAGAGGGTGACAACGATCCCGAGATTGACTACAATCTCAACTTTACATTTAACAAAGCTCAAAAACGCGAAATACGTGCTGCTATGTCAAACACATTTGGTTTTGGCGGTCACAACGCATGTGTTATCTTGAAAAAATTTGAGAAATAACGTGTTTCAATCTATCTATAAACGTATAAGGCTCTTGACGAAATGTCGTCAAGAGCCTTATCGTATTTTCTACGACATGCTTGGGTTTTGCCCCAATGACATCACTCTCTTTCAACAAGCATGCCGACACCGCTCGGTGGGTCGCAACAACCATGAAGGTGGCAACAACGAGCGTCTGGAATTTCTTGGCGATGCTGTCTTGAGTGCCATTGCATCCGACATTATCTACAAGACTTTCAACAACAAAGATGAAGGCTTCTTATCGAAGACCCGTTCAAAAATAGTACAACGCGAAACACTCAATCACGTAGCCTTGGATCTCGGCATGGACAAGATTGTCGAAATCACCATCCACTCGCAATCGCACAATAACAACACCTACGGCAATGCCCTCGAGGCGCTGATAGGTGCTATATATCTCGACCAAGGATACGAGAAATGCCGAAAAATTGTTGAGGAGAAAATCATCCTAAAACACATTGATATAAAGAAACTGGCTCAACAAGAGGTCAACTTCAAGTCACGCCTGATCGAATGGTGTCAGCACCACCACATACCCTATACTTTCGACATCGACGACATCTCAACCGACGAGCACAAGAACCCCATATTCCACGCACGAGTATTAGTTGCCAACCGACAATTGGGCGAAGGCCGTGGATACACCAAGAAAGAGGCTCAACAAGTTGCGGCACAAGCTGCTCTCCAATTCATCAAGAAACAGAAGAATTTTGCCGAAGAGCTCCTAAATAGTCTCGCCAACAACCAAACCAGACAAGAGTAACAAGATTATCCCCCCCTTTAAAACAAAGAGGCCACATTCATCATGCAGCCTCAGTTTTGTTATTGCTATAATCATCTTGCTTAGTCTTGCAACAAGCCATCGAGAATAGAACGACTCACCTCGAAGGCCGTACCATGACGCATTCCTTGCGGGAAAGATACAGAGTCCGACACATCTTCCCAGTGTTGCATATCCTTCGAACGCACAGCACCATACTTACCCTCCATATACTTGTCGAAGTAGACATATACATACTCTCCTACTCGCAACGGGGCAGCACCTTCCGCCCAATAGTCACCGGTAATAGGTTCTGACACAGTTGTAGGGAAGTCATACGGCAAGTTATTCGATGTAACACGGATATTCTTCTCAGCCGGCAACGAATTCTCGTTCTTCACAAAGAGATAGTATGTATCATCTTGGGCATAAATAGCTCCATCAATAACGGAGAATCCGGGTTCGAAGAACAATTTTGTCTCACTAAACACCTTAAAATCACGTGTTGTAAGGTAATATTGACGGTGATTCAAGCCCTTCTCATTCTCGGCCACAGGCAACTCGGGAAACGCCCCGGGCACAGTCGACGACCAAAAGATATAGAAGGTACTATCCTTTTTATTATAGAACAACTCGGGAGCCCATGTATTTTTAGTACCCTCATAACCCTCCATAGCCGGCACATAGAGCTGCTCCGACCAGTTTTTCAGGTCTTGAGAATGCGCATAACCAAACCCTTGATCCCACCAGCCGGTAGTCCACACCATATGGAATGTACCATTTTCATCCTGTACAATACTGGGGTCGCGCATCAACTTGTCCTTACCTAACTCGGGCACCAACAATACAGAGTCATTATGCAATGCAGTCCATTGCAATCCATCAACACTGTAAGCAAGGTGCAATCCATCACCATTGCCATTGAAGTAAGAGAACATATATACACTCTCTTCCTCAGACGATATAGCTTGTTTATTAATACAAGAGCAGGTAGCGAGTACTATACTCACTACCCACAACAATTTATACTTGATCATACGAATAATTAACGACGATGTTTCTCTACAACACTCTTGATGTTGGCAAAAATATCTTCGATACTTCCCATGCCGTGCACGGCCTCATACTTGCCTTGCTCCTTATAATGGTCGCGCAACACGTTAGTTTGGTTATTATATACTTCGAGACGCTTCTTGATTGTTTCCATATTGTCATCACTACGACCCGATGTCTTTCCGCGATTGATAAGGCGTTCAACCAACTCCTCTTCCTCAACTTCAAGACCCACTACAATATCCAACTTGCCACCACGCTTCTCCAACAACACATCTAAAGCATCAGCTTGATGAATGGTACGAGGGAATCCGTCAAAAACAACACCCTTAGCACTTTCAGGGTGAGCCGACAACACATCATCCAAAATATCAATCATCAACTCATCGGGAATGAGGTGACCTTGCGAGATATAAGAATCGGCAATCTTACCCAACTCAGTACCTTGTGCAATCTGCGCACGCAACACATCACCGGTAGATATATGATAGTAACCATACTCCTCAATAAGCAATGCGCTTTGTGTACCTTTTCCTGAGCCGGGAGCTCCAAATAATACTATATTCATATCTTGTTATCTTTATTTTTTCAATCTTGTACAATCGAATAGATATCCTTGAGATTGCGACCCAAGTCATCATAATCCAGTCCGTAACCCACAATAAATGCAGGAGGAATATCCAATGCAACATAGTCGATAGTCACATCGCACTTGAGCGACTCAGGCTTGAAGAGCAGGGTTGCAACCTTGATTTCGGCAGGATTGCACTCTTGCAACAATTCCTTAAGTTGCTTAAGTGTGTGTCCGGTGTCTACAATGTCCTCAACTATAACAACTGTACGACCCGTAATGTCTTCGGTCAACCCTGACACCATTTGCACCTCGCCGGTCGATTGTGTACCTATATACGACTTCATGCGTATAAAGGCAATCTCCGCGCCAGGGATGGTTATCTCGCGGAACAAGTCGGCTGCAAAAACAAAAGCGCCATTCAGCACGCACAAAAACAAAGGACTCTTATCAGCAAGATCTTCGTTGATACGAGCAGCTACATTTTTCACAGCTGTAGCAATCTCTTCGCGGCTTATGTATGGCCTAAAGGTCAAATCTTTCAGTTTAATAGTATCCATAACCATGAATGCAATGAATTTGTGCAAAGGTACAATTTAAAAACCAAATTACCACACCTACCATACAATATTTTCACCAATAATCGGCATTGGCAATAAAACATTCTTACAACCACACAATACGCATCAATAGCATTACAACCTCCACCCAACGCAATTTTATTAAATTCTATTCTATAAAAATAAATTTAGCAAACGTTCTTTGTCTTTTCCTTGCGATACACTATCTTTGTAAGTTAAAGATAATTGAGCAAAAGCACATCACTTATGAAGATATTTTCGGCTGGCGACCTACGCCAAATAGACCTGGACACAGTTGAGCAAGAAGGTATTAGCACCCTCGATTTGATGGAGCGCGCAGCATCGGCTGTAGCATACGAAATTACAACACACTTTCCTCGCAATAAACACATTTGCATTTTTGCCGGCCCGGGCAACAATGGTGGCGATGCTCTGGCTATAGCTCGTCTGCTCTTAATAGAAGGCTATAACCCTCAGATATATCTTTTTATCACATCGGCACAACTCAAGCCCGACTGCCAAGCCAACTACGAACGTCTCAAAGCCGAGTTTCCCAATGCTCGTCTCGATGAGGTTATCAAGACATTCCGTCCGCCACATCTCTCAGCCGACACATTGGTTATCGACGGACTTTTCGGCACAGGCCTCAACAAGCCCATTTCGGGAGGCTTCACCTCGCTTGTTGAATATATCAACGATTCAGATGCCTATGTTATCTCTATCGACATACCTTCGGGCTTAATGAGTGACTGGACTCAAAAGAACGAAGCCCGCCATATCATCCGAGCTCACATTACATACACTTTCCAATACCCCAAACTTGCATTCTTTTTCAGAGAGAACGAACCCTATGTAGGTAAATGGAAAGTGCTAGACATTGGCTTGAAACCGAGCAACAACACCGACATCAAGTCTCGATTTTATTGTGTCGAAAGTAACGATATCGCATCGCTAATACGTCCTCGCGAGAAATTCTCCGACAAGCGTACCTATGGTCATGGCCTGCTTGTCAGCGGTCGTTACGGCATGATGGGTGCAACGGTATTGGCCACAAAGGCCGCTATGCACTCAGGTATTGGACTCACTACCGTACACGCCCCTCGTTGCGGAAACGTAATTATGCAAACCTCCGTTCCCGAGGCTTTATACGAACCCGACGCCGAAGACCTTGTATGTAGCGACGTTACTATCAATACACGATACAATGCCCTGGGTATAGGCCCCGGCCTTGGCTACGGAGCCAAGCAAACCTCATGCATGCTCAAGTTACTGTCCGACGGTATCAAAATACCCACAGTTTTTGATGCCGATGCATTACACATTTTATCGCGACAACCCGAATTGCTCGACCTCCTACCTGCCGGTTCTATTATCACACCACACGTAGGCGAGTTTGAGCGATTGTATGAATGCGTAATTGACACTGATGCACATCGACTACAACAAGCAATAGCAATGGCCAGCCGTTACAATATCATCATTGTTTTAAAAGGCGCTCACACAGCTATCGTATCACCCAAGGGAGAAGTATACATAAACAATTGTGGCAACAATGGTATGGCCACAGCCGGCAGTGGCGATGTTCTCACGGGTATTATCACCTCCCTACTCGCACAAGGCTACGAGCCTATCAAAGCAGCCGTATTGGCCGTACACCTTCACGGCACTGCAGGTGACATAGCTTCAGCCGAAAACTGCGAGGAGTACATCACGGCTCAAGATATTATTGCCAATATCGGAAAGGCATTCAAGAAAATACGAAACTACGATAAATAAAAAATTGCAATAAACCGGGACACAATCCCCCAACACACAACATCATGAAACATTGCATATTTACAGCACTCTTAATGAGTATGGCATTTCTCGCTACCGCTCAGGATGTAATACAACTACAACCCGAAAAATTTAACGACTATGCCCTCAACTACTACTTGCCTAAGACAACCACCGAGATAGAATTTGTGGCATCAAAGACCACCCACAAAGCCGGAGAGTACTACCAATATGCTCGCAAATATCTGGGTATAACCGATGTTATTACCGAAGACTCCGAGACATGGAAGCTCGAAGGTGCTACCATCATTGTACGTTCTGAGGCAAATACCGAGACTCGCTATCAACTTACCTTCAAGGCCGGACAGACTCCCTACATCTTCGTAAGCCCCGAACAAACCATTCTCAGCGCCAATACTACACCCGACGCATTCGTTCACGACACATTCCCTGCTGTAAGTCCCAACAGGATATGCAATATTGACTATTCAAAAGCCCTCTCAGGCGACATCCTCATGTCGGGTTCGGTAACTCGCATGGCAGAGATGGCTGCCAAGCAAATATATCGCATAAGAGAGAGTCGCATGGACATACTCACCGGCGAGGCAGACAACATGCCGGCCGATGGCGAGTCATTGCGTATCATCATCGAACAACTCGACCAACAAGAGCAAGCACTATCGTCAATGTTTACAGGAACTACCTCGATAGAGTACACCACTAAGCGTATAAAGTTCACTCCTACTACCGACATTACCAATCAAGTCGTTATGCGCTTCTCTGAGCATTTGGGATTTGTTGACACAAACGACTTGTGTGGTGCTCCCATATACCTCTCGGTAACTATTACCGAGCGAGGCCAATACCCTCTCGACAACAAAGGTGTTATCAAGAAAGTTCCCAAAGGTGCTTTAGCCTACAACATCCCCGGAAAAGCAAACATGACACTGCAATTCGAAGGCGAAACATTGGCTTATAAAGAACTAAATGTGGCTCAGTTGGGCGTTGTATTTGGCTTAGACCCCTCGCTACTCACACACAAGAAACAGCCCACGTTTGTCATCTTCGATCCTACAACCGGAGGCATCATGCAAATGGGGGTCATTACCGAATAAAGAAAAACAAGAGCGCATCTCACGAGGCGCTCTTATCTTCTCTTAAATCAAACAAATAGCAAACTATAACTTAGGAATAACAAACAATTCTATAGGGATGGAATAAGAGTTTGTTTTACAAAATCTCATTTGCATATAAAACAGCCCAACAAAAGAAAAAGTTCTGTTATTCACAATAAAAATATCTATATGCTGTTGCCATATATGGAGAGTGGTCGCATTGAAGCCGGTTGCGACGAAGCAGGTCGAGGTTGCCTATCGGGTGCTGTATTTGCTGCGGCAGTAATTCTACCGCAAGACTATTACCATCCGCTACTCAATGACTCAAAGCAGCTAAGTGAAAAGCAACGCTACACCCTGCGCCCTATCATCGAACAAGAGGCTATTGCATGGGCTGTGGGTATCGTTACTCCTCAAGAGATTGACAAGATAAACATTCTCAATGCTTCGATATTGGCCATGCATAGAGCCGTAGAACAACTTTCGCAAGCACCTCAGCATCTCCTCATCGATGGCAATCGCTTTAAACCTTACAAAGATATACCTCACACTTGTGTGGTAAAAGGTGATGGAAAATATCTATCTATCGCAGCGGCATCTATTTTAGCCAAGACCTACCGCGATGACTATATGATGCAACTGCACGAGTTGCATCCTCAATATGGATGGGACAAAAACAAAGGCTACCCAACAAAAGAGCACCGCTATGCTATAGAACAGTATGGCGCAACCCCCTATCACCGACAATCGTTTCGTCTCACCGACCCACAACTCAAACTCTTTGAATGAACATCAAGCACCTTAAACCCACTACCGATGAGGTTGAAATATGGGGATTGAGCCTTCTGCTTATCCCATTCATTTCGCTTCTATTAGCCACTGCAACTTTTATCTTCGGTGGAGGCGTGGCGGTGTGGATGTTTCCTACAGCCGTAATTACAGCCCTTGCCATAGGACACCTTTTCATCATAAGACAAGCCCGCACCCGACACTCATTGGGGCGATATTATCTATATACCATACTATCACTCACCTTTGCACTACTTTCGGCAAGCCTCCTCTACGACAATAGCTACGACGGCAACACCTATCACCAAGGGGGTATTATCGACATGATGATGGGGTGCAATCCTATCTATCACCCCGAGCAGTTCAGTTCGTCATGGAGCACTCACTATGCCAAGGCAATTGAAATATCGGCCTCAACCATTGCTCTTCTATTCAATCGCATAGAGTGCGGCAAGGGTGTTAATATCATGCTAATTATAGCATCGATATATATTACATACAGCTTTCTACGCCGAGAGTTTCACGAGCATTCTACTCGCAGAATACTTTTATTTACGCTATTACTTTCATTGTGTCCTGTTGTGATAAGGCAGGCCTATATCTACTATATAGACTATGCCATGTACACATTTATGTTGCTGACTATCATTGCACTCATAACTATTTATCGCAGCAACTCACCCCTCGCGTGGTGCATACTCATTGTCACCACCATATCGGCTGCAACAACCAAGTTTACCGTAGCATTCTACGTATTCCT